>JBARQL010000017.1:0-9401 GCA_049643685.1 Methylotenera sp. | reverse complement strand
CCTTCAGTTTCCAACGCTCCCATTTCGCTATTTTTAGTGCAGAATATACGCATAATTGTTATTATTTAACTTGGTTAATTCTAATTGATTCTATGAGCATTTATCACGAAATTGAAGCACAAGATTTATTCAACATGATGGCTGAGCAACCTCTATTGCTGATTGATGTGCGTAACGACGATGAAGTTGCGCGCGGTATAATTCCTGGCGCAGTCCACATTCCTTTAGCCATGTTACCCGTGCAATATGAGCCATTGACCAAAATTGAAACGATTGTGTTTTATTGTCATAGTGGTGTGCGCTCTGCGCATGCCGCCGCTTTTGTAACCAGCAAAGGCTGCAAAAATGTGTATAACTTAATGGGTGGAGTGCTTGCCTGGGGCAAGGCAGGCTATCCGCTTAATGCTAAAAATTAAGACTCTAATAAAATATTAAGCACCAAATAAATAGCGCACCAAAAAATGATAAGGAAAAGTAATCATGGAATTTGATAAAACCGTTGATGCTACTGGGCTAAACTGTCCGTTACCGATTTTGCGCTGCAAAAAAGGCTTAAGTGAAATCAAAGCCGACCAAGTGTTAAGGGTGCTTTCCACTGACGCGGCGTCTGTCAAAGATTTTAATGCGTTTTGTGTGCAAACTGGCCATGAGCTTTTGCAGATGGATAGCGATAAAACAACGTTTACTTTTTACATTAAAAAGCGTTCTAACACATAATATTATGCCGGTTAAAATTGCCGAGCGGAAATCACTGCCCTGCGAGCCTTGCAAATAAAGGCTCTCAGGGCAGGCTCTTTAATGTGATGCTCTTTTACTCATTGGGCATATTAAAAAGGCACTTTTCAGTGCTTTTTTTAGCTAGTTTGATTAGCTAAGTTTATCAAATTGGCTTTTTAGTTTTTCAACACTCGCACCAAATTCAGCTACCCTTGCTTTTTCTTGTTCCACCACCGCTGCTGGCGCACGCGCGACAAAACTTTCGTTATTCAGCTTACCATTAGCCTTGCTGATTTCGCCTTCTAAACGTGCAATTTCTTTACTTAAACGTTCTTTTTCAGCCGCAACGTCGATTTCAACTTTAAGCATGAGTTTGAAATCATCCACCAACATCACTGGCGCATCTGCTTCTGGTAATTCTGCCACAATGGCTACTTCTTCTAATTTAGCTAAAGCTTTTAGATACGGCGCGTAAGCGGTGAGTTGAATCGCATCGCCCGTAGCGATTAAAGGCACACGTGCGGCAGGCGAAATGCTCATTTCACCGCGCAAGCTACGGCAGGCATCCACCATTTTTTTTAGTTGCGCGACCCATGCTTCGGAAGCTTCATCCAACTTATCTGGCTGCGATTTTGGATAAGATTGCAACATGATGCTAGGTGCGTTAACACCCGTCATGGGCGCAATGGTTTGCCAAATTTCTTCAGTGATAAACGGCATAATCGGATGCGCTAGGCGCAAAATTGTCTCTAGCACGCGCAATAAAGTACGGCGAGTCGCGCGTTTTTCTGCATCATCGCCGTTTTGAATTTGCACTTTTGCAAGCTCTAAATACCAGTCGCAATATTCATCCCAAACAAATTCATAAATGGCTTTGGCGGCCATATCAAAGCGGTAATCTTCAAATGCACGCTCAACTTCAGCCTCAGTACATTGCAAAATGCTGACAATCCAGCGGTCAGCTTGGCTAAACTTGCGCCCACCTTCACCGCAAGTAACTGCATCAAAACCGTTGTCTTGGCCTTCGGTATTCATCAACACAAAGCGCGTGGCGTTCCACAATTTATTACAGAAATTGCGGTAGCCATCACAGCGTTGTAAATCAAACTTTATGTCGCGACCCGGGCTGGCAAGCGCTGCAAATGTAAACCGCAACGCATCTGTGCCATAAGCAGCAATACCTTCGGGGAATTCTTTACGGGTACGCTTTTCAATTTTCTCCGCATCTTTGGGATTCATTAACCCTGTAGTGCGTTTTTTAATTAAGTCATCCAGCCCGATGCCGTCAATCAAATCAATCGGGTCAAGCACGTTACCTTTAGATTTAGACATTTTCTGACCTTCGGCATCACGAATCAAGCCATGCACATACACATGCTTGAACGGGATTTTGCCTGTGATGTGCGTGGTCATCATCACCATACGCGCTACCCAGAAGAAGATGATGTCAAACCCGGTGACCAGTACGCTAGAAGGCAAATACTGTTGCAAAGCTTGGTTTTGCGCATCGATGGCTTCGTCACCAGTCCAATCAAGCGTAGAGAACGGCCAAAGCGCGGATGAATACCAAGTGTCCAACACGTCATCATCACGCTTCAAATTGCCGGTATAGCCATCTTTTGCGGCAAGGGCTTTTGCTTGCGCTTCATCAATCGCCACATACACTTTGCCACTATCGGTATACCAAGCGGGGATTTGATGCCCCCACCATAATTGACGTGAAATACACCAATCTTGAATGTTGTTCAGCCATTGGTTATAAGTGTTGACCCAGTTTTCCGGATAAAACTTAATTTCGCCACTCGCGACGACATCTAAGGCTTTTTGCGTGATGGATTTACCATCCGCAGCAGGTTTACTCATCGCCACAAACCATTGGTCAGTCAGCATAGGCTCAATAATCACGCCCGTGCGGTCGCCTCTAGGCACTTTAAGTTTGTGCTTATCGGTTTTGACTAAATAACCGTCAGCTTCTAAATCAGCCACGACTAGTTTACGTGCAGCAATGGTGGTTAAGCCGTGATATTTTTCTGGTGCGTTTTCATTCACCAAACCTGTCAATGACAAAATCTCTATCGTCGGCAATTGATGGCGCTGACCCACCGCATAGTCATTAAAATCATGTGCAGGAGTCACTTTTACTACGCCAGTGCCGAATTCTTTATCTACATAATCATCTGCAATAATCGGGATTTCACGGTCGCACAATGGCAACTTCGCATTTTGACCAATTAGGTGCTTATAGCGCTCATCTTCAGGATGCACCATCACCGCCACATCACCCAGCATGGTTTCTGGGCGTGTTGTTGCTACCGTTAAGTAGCCTGAACCATCCGCCAGCGGATACTTGATGTGCCACATGAAGCCGTCTTCTTCTTCCTGCACTACTTCGAGGTCAGACACGGCTGTGCCGAGCTTCACATCCCAGTTCACCAAGCGTTTGCCGCGATAGATTAGACCTTCGTTATACAAACGCACAAAGGTCTCGGTCACTACTTTGTTTAAGCCAGCGTCCATGGTGAAGCGTTCGCGCGACCAGTCAGGCGAAGTACCAAGTCGGCGCATTTGGCGGGTAATCGTAGAGCCGGAATGCTCTTTCCACTCCCACACTTTTTCTAAGAATTTTTCACGCCCTAAATCATGACGTGATACGCCTTGCGCATCAAGTTGTCGTTCCACCACGATTTGCGTGGCGATGCCGGCATGATCGGTGCCCGGTTGCCATAGCGTATTATCGCCTTTCATGCGGTGATAACGCGTAAGCGCATCCATCAAGGTTTGATTAAAGCCGTGCCCCATGTGCAGCGTGCCTGTAACGTTGGGTGGCGGCAACAAGATACAGAAATTGTCTTTAATCTCTGGGTTAGACTCTGTTGGTTTGTTAAAACCAGCGGCGTAGTAACCTTTGCTCTCCCAAAATGCGTACCATTTGATTTCAATGGTTTTGGGGTCGAAGGACTTGTCTAATCCTTGGGCGAATTCTTGGTGGGTAGCGGTAGTATTCATAGCCAATATTTTAACATAGGCCAATGTGTTACCTAAAGAAACACCGAATTATTCGACTCAGAAACATTAACTTAAGCTGGCATTACGTTTTATGGCGGGTTTTACCTATCAACTGGTATTTACATCAAGCCAGTTTAACAAATGTTATCAGTAACATCATAAACATCCCCAAGTGGACAATCGCCCAAATGCGGTAATTTGTACTTAACGCATGCGGAGATTTAGCGGAGATTAAAAACAGGTGATTATCCGTCGGCTTGGCTAGCGTAAAACTGCCTGTATGCGCCTTCATCGCGTGTTTTGCGTGAGCTTGTTTAATGGCATCCTGGCGCGCAAGCTCCCATTCGTCCATGTCAATTTGACCATTTCGATTATGATCATAACGATTCAACAATTGGTGTTTGCGCGTCTTTATATCGGCCAAAATGGTGCGCACTTCTCGATTAATGACTTCACTATCGACTTGTTCATGCCGCGTATCCAGTTGCCCCAGCACATACAAGGATTTACCCGCAGGCAAATATTCCTCCACATAACGGTGTTCATTTTTGAAGAATGTTCGCTTTTGGGCAAAAATAATTTCAGCGCCTTTGGGATTTACGATGCACGTGCCTGTTTCATCTTTCAATTGAAATACCGTATCACTTTCGAGATATTCTAGCAGCCGAGAATCGATGGGCTTTTTTGAGTAGGGGTTATCAAGACGATTGGCATAAACCCAGCCCCGATACCATACACAAGGAATGCCATGGTAAGGCGTTTTGAATGCTTTTACGGTAGAGGCAACGCCCTGTAACTCAATGTATCCTTGTGCGGCGGAGGCAATCGTCGAAGTTGGCGCTTCTGTTATTTTTAACAAACGCCAATAATTAAAAAGTGCGGCAAAAAAACTAAAGACCAATGCAATAGATAACAACCAACTCCATGCTTGACTATCCGATTTGCCTAAATGCAGCTGGTAGGCAGCAAAAAAAACACCGCACACCGCAGCCAGCGCAGCCAAGTTGACGCTGTCGCCTTTTAGTTTTTGAAACATCAGCAATTAGCGCATTAGCTTTTAAAGCGGGCGCTTACATCAACATCTTCTAATTCAGCGTGAGAGAATTTCAGCATTTCGGCGCGCTCGAAATTAAACAATGACGCCACGATAATGTCTGGAAACTGTTTAATTCGCACGTTGTTATTATTGGCAGAATCATTATAGAACTCACGACGATCGGCTATTTGGTTCTCTAGCCCCGTGATGCGTTGCTGTAAATTGATAAAAGTTTGATCCGCTTTTAAATCAGGGTAATTTTCAGCCACCGCAAATAAGCCACCTAAACTGCTAGTAAGCACTGACTCTGCTTTGCTTAAGCCGGCCACATCGTGCATTTGCCGGGCAGAATCTACGCCCATTCTAGCTTGAATCACCTTTTCTAAAGTTTGCGCTTCATGGGTCATATACACTTTGCAGGTATCAATCAGTTTTGGCAGCTCATCATTGCGCTGTTTAAGTAACACATCAATATTCGCCCAAGCTTTTTCGACATTATGTTTAATGCTGACTAAACTGTTATACGTCAACATAATATACAGCGCGATGACAGCCAATACGATTAAAGTGATCATTCTACTTACCCCTTAAAAATTGTTTCTAAATGATAGTTTTAATGCATTAAAAACTTCAAATTTTCGTGCAATATAGCACTTAAATATGCTCGAGAGAAATATACTGCCCTGTGAGCCTTTGTTTACAAGGCTCACAGGGCAGCGAAATAAGATGGCCTGCCAATCATGATTTTTTGCACCGAATTGAACATCGTCTACACGCGAGTTGCGCTCAACACATGTGGGCTGACTTTCTCCCAATAGCGAGAAAAACGTTTTAAACGTTGCGCACTAATTTCGACATTCACGAGCTTAGCTACAGGCTCGAGTTTTGGCACAAACGGCTCCAGCAGCTCTTTAATTCTACGGTTGGGCGTATCTTGCGTAATCACCCGCCCGACACCGCGATTTATCAGTACTTCATAAGTATCGCCCAGCCAAACCTCCACATCTTTCATTTCACTGAGACAATCAGCCACAAATTGCAAGCGATTGAGTGACCAAGCGCCATGGATTTTCGGATCAAACACAAAAATTTTTGGGAAGGGTTTTTCAAGCAAAGTATTGGCGGCTGAAAGCATTTCATCGTGCACAAACACGGCGAGGGCAATATGGCTCGACACGGCTTTTTTTGGCAAATGTGTGATGACATATTCTTTCGCGGCGGGCGAAATGGTTTGATTAAACAACTGATTACTTAAGGTTTCATCATTACCGTTAAACGGACATATGACTCGACAGCTTGCACAATGTTGTTCCCCCGTGAAACGACTAATCGTTTCTTTATTGGCGAAATAGGGCTTTGAACTAAAAGTTGAGACTACCCACTGCCATGAAAGATGATTGCTGGCAAAATCGCCATCCAGCAAATGTGCTTCAAACCAATCAGCCGCTGCGCGCCAATCTATTTTTCGATGATGCACAATGTAGCTGGCAAGCCACATGCGGGCATGGTTGTGTACATAACCGGTGGTCAGTAAATCGCGAATAAAGGCATCCATACAAGGCAAACCTGTTTTGCCTTTGATAATATCTTCGCTTAATGGCTCGTGGTGAATGATGGCCTTTGGCGGCTCCAATTCACTAAAAATAGCGTCACCTTCTGCAAACCATACTTGCCGCCAGTAATCGCGCCAAGCTAACTGCATCAACAGTCTATCAGCCAACGGGTTCGATTGTTTTTTGACGTAATTAAATACCTCATGCAACGTTAAGCAACCATGACGAATGTAAGGAGACAAATGCGTGACTGCACCATTTAAAAAATTACGATTTCTAGCATAGGTCGACACTTCAATACTATGGAGTTTTTTAAGCGCGTTTAATCGCCCACCTGCCCATGCGAAGTCCAGGTCTGGTCCTTTAGCGGCCGAAAAAACGCGCTTGATATAGTGTAATCGCTCACCCCGATCACTAGGAATAGTTAGTTTTTGCGCGGGTTTCATTCACTGCCATGGCTAACAAATTGAGTAAAGTAAAGTGTACTATTTTCAATCATATTTTTGTGTGATCTTTTTCCAATAAGGCTGGTATTCAAGCCTCTATTCTACACCGCTACTGCAGCGTTCAAAACACGGTCTACAAAAGCATCAAATATCAGTTTTTTCAATGACTATTGCATCACTTTCTTAGTGCTGCCCTACGAGCCCTTATTTACAAGGCTTGCAGGGCTGCTTATTATTCTCGGTAGATAATGTCATTGTTTTTTAAATTAAAAAACTGCCAAACCTCTGCCTAAGCCTAAGGGTTTCATACAACTAATTTTCTATGACATAATAGCCTATCAAACTATAACGACAAAAAAAGGAAAAACATGATGCAAGCAATGTGGATTTGGGGGGCAATTGGCCTGATTTTACTGGCAGCAGAAATGGCAACGGGTACGTTTTACGTGCTATGGTTTGGCGTTGCGGCATTGATCATTGCGCTTCTCACCTGGCTAATGCCTGGCATGAGCGCGAGCATACAGTTAATTTTATTTTCTATACTCTCAATCGGCTCCTTATTTTTATGGCGAAACTATTACAAGAAAACCAGTACAGATTCACGTGTTGGGCAAGCGCAGGGCGAAGAAATTGGACGCATAGGCACGATTATTGAGCCAGTGAGCGCAATGCAAAATGGCCGCATTCAATTCACCCAGGGCTTGATGGGCAGTCGGGAATGGGCTGCCGTCGCGAATGAAACCATTGTTGCTGGCACGCAAGCAGTAGTGGTGGCCGTAGAAGGCAACTCGCTACGTGTTAAAGCGCAATAATCTCAAAGTTTTCTATAATTTTTAATCTGTCTGAAAGGTAAATCCCCATGTTCGAGATATCAGGTATTTTAGTTGTTGTTGCGGTTATTCTTGCCTTCAAAGGCATCCGCATTGTGCCGCAGGGTGAAGAGTGGGTCGTCGAGCGACTCGGTAAGTTTGCGGGCGTTCTGTCACCGGGTCTACACGTGATTAACCCGATATTCACCAAAGTGACTTATAAAGTAACTACAAAGGACATTATTTTAGATGTGCCTGAGCAAGAGGTAATTACACGTGACAACGCCGTCATTGTGGCTAATGCGGTTGCGTTTATTAAGGTCAGCAACATTGAACGCGCTGTGTATGGCATTGAAAACTTTAGAGAAGCGATGCGTAATATGGTGCAAACTAGCCTACGCTCGATTATTGGTGGCATGGATTTAAACCAAGCCCTGACCTCGCGCGACCGCATTAAAGCTGAGTTGAAAGTTGCGATTGCTGATGAAGCGCTAGATTGGGGTTTAACGGTAAAATCAGTTGAAATTCAAGACATTAAACCATCTTCAAACATGCAAGATGCCATGGAACGCCAAGCCGCTGCCGAACGTGAACGCGTAGCCGTAGTAACGGAAGCGGAAGGTGCAAAACAGTCCCTCATCTTAAATGCTGAAGCCCGTTTAGAAGCTGCACGCAAAGATGCTGAAGCGCAAATGATTGCGGCAAAAGCGTCGGCTGAATCGATTAAATTTATCACTGAAGCAGTCAAAGAAAATAACGCTTCCGCCATGTTTTTACTAGGTGACCGTTACATTACTGCATTGCAAAAAATATCAGCTTCTGAAAACAGTAAAATTGTCATGATGCCAGGTGATTTGGTTGGCGCCGTTAAAAGCTTAGTTGGCGGTAAGTAAGCACCTTATATGCTTCACTAACATCCCCTCCCCTCCTAAGGGGGAGGGTTAGGGTGGGGGTAAAACCCCTCCAGTTCTAGCCGCAATTATCGATTGCAAAATCATCTCCAAAACCCCCTCTATATTCTGCAACACCTCATTATTCCAAAATCGTAATACTTTCCATCCATGATCTTCAAGCCACTCGCTGCGTAAATTATCTTCAATTTGCATTTCAGCATGTTGACCACCATCAATTTCAATTGCTAATGCTGCGTCAATGCACACAAAATCTAAAATATATTTTCCCGCTGGATGTTGGCGTCTAAACTTCACACCCAACTGCTTCATTCTGAGGCGTTGCCATAAATGTTTTTCAGCATCTGTCATCTCTGCACGGAGTTGACGAGAAAAGTCTTTGGTATGTTGCGGCAGTCTTCGCATGTTTAGTTTTAATTCCTTCCCCTTTTTTAAGGGGGAAGGCTAGGATGGGGTGCAAACTATCAATAATCAAGCAACCAGTCTACCCCCACCCTAACCCTCCCCCTTCAATGGGGAGGGAATTAAATGCCACAAACAATACAATTTGGGTCTTTTTTCAGCTTGATTGTTCGCCACTCCATCGCAAGCGCATCTAGCAACAACAATCGCCCTTGCAAACTCTCACCAATCCCCATCAATAGCTTCAATGTTTCAGCCGCTTGCGTAGTACCGATCATGCCCACCAAGGGCGCAAATACACCATTGGTCGCACAACGCAAATCGGTGTCTTCACCATTATCAGGAAATAAACAGTGATAGCACGGGCTAGCAGTTGAGCGCATATCATACACCGTGATTTGCCCTTCAAACCCAAGTGCCGCGCCAGAAACCAACGGCTTTTTGAATTTAACACACAGCCTGTTTAAGGTATAACGTGTCGCAAAATTATCACTGCAATCAATCACCACATCGGCTTGCGC
>JBARQL010000016.1:0-10194 GCA_049643685.1 Methylotenera sp. | reverse complement strand
GCGGCATGACTTGAAATATCGCGTTATGTTCACTATCAATCGGTAGCAAAGTGGCACCGCCCTCATTCACTGCCTGCATGAACAAATTACCTGCCATCACTAATGTTTCTTTATTGGCTAGCAATATACGCTTGCCAGCTTTCGCAGCGGCCATGGCAGGATGCAAGCCTGCTGCACCTACTATCGCCGCCATCACAATATCGACCTGCTCATGGGCGGAGACCTCACAAAGCGCTGCCTCATCACTTAAAACGATGGTTTTTGAGTCAATCGCTTTTAGTTGTGCACGCAGCTCGGCTGAAGCGACTTCTTGCAACATGACGGCATATTGAGGTTTGTACTGCTGACATAGGGCAAATAAGCGCTTAACATTATTATTTGCCGTTAAAGCAAACACACCAAAACGTTCCGGATGCTGAGAGATTACCTCTAATGTTTGCAAGCCTATGGTGCCAGTGGCACCCAATATGGTCACATATTGACGTTTTTGGTGAATCAATGTCTGATGGGACAAAGCGTCATGCATGTAATTGTAGGTTCGCAAAAAGTGGGAAGTATATGTAAAACAACACTAAAGGTAAGGTTGGTATCAAACCGTCGATTCTGTCTAACACGCCGCCATGGCCTGGCAATAGATGACTACTATCTTTCACGCCAGCCTGCCGTTTTAGCAGGGATTCAAACAAATCGCCCATAATACTCAATACCACCATAAGCCATAAACCGACAATGAGCCATCGACTAATATGCATGTAATAACAAATCACTAAGCCATAAAAAGTCACTGCGAGTAATGCACCAGCTACACCTTCCCAGGTTTTACCAGGACTAATTTCTGGTGCCAGTTTATGACGGCCGAAATTTTTGCCTGCAAAATAAGCCGCACTATCGGCTAACCAAACTGTTCCTAGCACAGCCAATAGTAGCCATGGGCTAATGCTATGTAAACCATTTAAAGCTACCCAAGTTGCTAACAGCAACAATATCCCTAGTATTGCCAGGAACAATTGATGATTAATTTTTTTCCTGGTGATTAGCCAGATTGGCGCAACAAATATCCAAAATACAGTGGATAAGCCTAATAAAATAAAGACCAGCTCATCCGAGTAATGCCCTAAAGATGTCATTGATGCAAGAGTCAATATCAAACCTATCACTAAAGCACAAGCCACGCTGACGAGCAGTTGCGTGTGATTAAGTTTAATAAGTTTTGACCACTCCCAAATACCAATTAGCACTGCGGCGAGTGTAATAAAAGACCAAAGTATGCCAGATGTATTAAACAAGGCCATTAGAAACCCTATCATTAAAACAAGGGCCGTGATGATTCTGGTTTTAAGCATGGATAGACTTGAATTGAGTAGATAGGTTAAAGATTTGTATGCCCAGCACGATATGCATACTGCTATGCTCTAGTTTCTTTTGGAGTTGCTTTTAGAGGTTCAGCTAATTGTTCACTAGTTCTGCCAAAGCGACGTTCGCGATTTTGGTAGGATTGAATTGCCAAATTAAAAGCTTCTTCATTAAAATCTGGCCACAAGGTATCGGTAAAATAGAGTTCAGTGTAAGCCAACTGCCACAATAAAAAGTTACTAATGCGTTTTTCACCACCAGTGCGTATAAACAAGTCTGGTTCAGGCGCGTAACTCATTGATAAAAATGGCGTCAGGTGCTCTTCATTGTAAATTCCAGCGAATTCAGGTGATGACAATTGCATTTTATTGACCGCTTGCAACACATCCCATCGACCGCCATAGTTAGCAGCGATGGTTAAAACAAGTGCCGTGTTATTTGCTGTAAGTTGTTCAGCCGCATTTATTTGATCTACTAATGCCGCATCAAATCGGCTACGGTCGCCAATCATAATCAGTTTAATGTTGTTTTTGTGGAGTTTATCTACTTCTCGCTTTAACGCTTGCATGAATAGCCCCATTAAGAATGACACTTCTTCACTGGGTCTACGCCAATTTTCACTACTAAAAGCAAAGAGTGTTAAATGGGTTACATTCAGCCTTAGACAGTATTTAACGAGGTCACGCACCGTTTCTACGCCTCGTTTATGTCCAGCAACTCTAGGTAGAAAGCGCTTGCGCGCCCAACGGCCATTACCGTCCATAATCACTGCAATGTGCTTAGGAATTTCAGCTGCCACTGGAATACTTTGTGTCGCGCTAGTAAAAAAAGCCATTAACGCTCCATTAAAGAAATACTATTTTATAGGTTAAATTCAAGGTCTGGATTTTAGATCAAACAGCCATCAATTCAACTTCTTTAACCTGAAGCATTCTATCGACTTCAGCCACCGCTTTATCTGTTGCCTTTTGAACATCATCTTGCGCACGACGCTCATCATCTTCAGAAACTTCCTTTTCTTTTAACATTTTCTTCAAGGTATCATTCGCATCACGGCGCGCATTACGAATCGACACTTTTGCGCCTTCGGCCTCGCCACGCACAATCTTAGTCATGTCACGACGGCGTTCTTCTGTAAGCATTGGCATCGGGACGCGAATCATATCGCCATTAGTGGCTGGGTTTAAGCCTAAATCACAATCACGAATCGCCTTTTCAACTTTACCAATCATGTTTTTTTCAAACGGCTGTACGTTAATAGTGCGCGCATCACCCAAATTGATATTAGCCACCTGGTTGACTGCAACCTGTGAACCGTAATATTCAACCATCACATGGTCTAGCAACCCAACGTGAGCACGGCCAGTACGGATTTTTGCCAAATCATTTTTTAAAGCTTCTAATGCTCTTTGCATTTTTTGATCGGCGGTTTTTTTTACTTCGTCTAACATTTGTTTCTCCAACTAATATCTTGTAATTTTCAATACCAGCAATACGCTTTAGCGCCACCTTTGTTTTCTAACCATTAAGGCGTGACCATCGTTCCTTCATCTCCACCCATTACCACTTTTTTAAGCGCGCCCTGCTTAAATATGCTGAATACGCAAATAGGTAATTTTTGGTCACGGCACAATGTCAGCGCTGTTGCATCCATTACCTTTAAGTTTTTTGCAATTGCCTCATCAAACGTAATGGTTTTATAACGCATCGCGTCTGGTTTGGTTTTGGGATCTTCCGTATAGATACCATCCACCTTTGTGGCTTTAATCACAATATCAGCGTTCATTTCCATTCCACGTAAAGCTGCTGCGGTATCTGTTGTAAAAAATGGATTGCCAGTACCTGCTCCAAATATGACGACACGCCCTTCTTCTAAATAACGAATCGCTTTACCTCGAATATACGGCTCTGCTACTTGCTCTATATTCAACGCACTTTGCACACGTGCATTAAGGCCAATATTTTTCATGGCATCTTGCAGCGCCATCGCATTCATGACAGTAGCTAACATACCCATATAATCCGCAGTCGCTCTATCCATCCCTTCAGCAGCAGGCGCAACGCCGCGAAATATATTTCCACCACCAATAACCACGGCCACTTGTACGCCTAAATCGACTACTTCTTTAACCTCACCTACAATACGAGCAATCGTAGCACGATTAATTCCATAGGCATCATCGCCCATTAAAGCTTCACCAGAGAGTTTAAGTAATATGCGTTTGTAAGCTGGTACAGCCATAATATTCCTCTTTTTTAAGTTTGCTTATTTAAGCATAAAAACACGATTTTAGGCATAAAATCAGCGAGCAAAATCGTAATAAATTCCAAATTTAAAGTCATATTTTCGCTAAAAAAAATGGATTAAGCTTAACGCTTAATCCATTCATATCGCCTTGGTCGGCGCTTAACGTAGATATTTAATGTGAATAAATCTATACTTTTGCGGCTGCTGCAACTTCTGCTGCATAATCCACCACCGCTTTTTCAATACCTTCCCCTACTATGTACATGGTAAATGAAGCCACTGATGCACCTTTAGATTTCAATAAAGATTCAATCGTAAATTTATCATCTTTAACAAATACCTGGCTGAGCAAAGTCACTTCTTTCAAGAACTTTTGCACGGTTCCATCGGCTATTTTTTCCAACATAGCTTCTGGCTTGCCTGCTTCTTTAGCCTTCTCAATTGCCACACGGCGTTCCGCTTCGATCAAACTAGCATCAATACCTGAAGCATCTAACGATTTAGGTTTCGCAGCTGCAATGTGCATTGCAATATCTTTAGCTAAAGCATCATCGCCACCAACTAAATCAACCAATACTCCAATTTTGCTGCCATGAATATAACTGGCTAGCTTACCCTTCACCGTTGGGCGTACAAATCGACGTGGTGTAATATTTTCACCAATTTTACCTACCAATTGGGCACGGGTTTCTTCTACAGTAGCATCGCGCATTGCAAGCGCACCAACTTCGGCAATATCAGCAGCGCTACTATTCGCCACGATGCCTGCCAATTCATTTACAAACTTTAAGAAGTCTTCATTTTTTGCACAGAAGTCTGTTTCAGAGTTGACTTCAATCATTGCACCTGTTTTGCCATCCGCACTAATGCTAATACCAACAGTGCCTTCAGCAGCAACGCGACCTGCTGCTTTGCTTGCTTTGTTACCAAAACGTACGCGTAAAATTTCTTCTGCACGTGTCATGTCACCTTCTGCTTCAGTCAACGCTTTTTTACAATCCATCATCGGCGCATCAGTGCGCTCACGTAATTCTTTTACCATGCTTGCGGAAATTTCAGCCATTTTAAGCTCCTAAATATCTATAAACCACATTAATAATGCAGCTTAACTTATTGATTTTAATTAAAATTAACAAATATTAAACTAAAAAAGGGGCATTAAGCCCCTTTTGAGCTAACGATAATTACGCAGTCGCAGTCGCAGTTTCAGTTACTGGCGCAATTTCTTCAGCAGCAGATTTTACGATCTCAGTAATGACAGAGCTACGGCCTTCTAATACCGCATCTGCAATACCACGCGCATAAAGGCGTATCGCACGAGACGAGTCATCATTACCTGGGATAACGAATGCCACGCCATCTGGCGAGTTGTTAGTATCTACAATGCCGATAACAGGAATGCCTAATTTAGCCGCTTCAGTGATTGCACCGCTTTCATGGCCCACATCGATAATGAAAATCGCGTCTGGCAAACCGCCCATTTCTTTAATACCGCCAATTGAACGTTCCAATTTTTCAATTTCACGTTTGTAGCCAAGCGCTTCTTTTTTTCCGAATTTTTCTAAACTACCATCTAACAACATCGCTTCAAAATCATGCAGGCGTTTGATAGATTGTTTAACCGTTTTAAAGTTAGTCAGCATACCGCCTAACCAACGGTGATTGACGTAAGCACAGCCAGCACGGCTCGCTTCTTCTTTTACAATATCGCGTGCTTGGCGTTTAGTACCTACGAATAAAATACGCCCCTTATTAGCAGCCAACGTACGCACGTGTTTAAGTGCATCTTCGAACAACGGCAAGGTTTTTTCAAGATTTACAATATGGATTTTGTTGCGATCCCCAAAAATGAACGGTGCCATTTTTGGATTCCAGTAACGGGTTTGATGGCCAAAGTGAACACCGGCTTCTAACATATCACGCATGGTGACTGACATAATTTTTCTCTTTTCAAAAGGGTTATTAATTCACATAGCACCAGAAACACTTTTAGTTAATTAACCACTTAATCCTAAAAGCACCCTTGAATGGGCTGTGTGTAGATTTTACAAACTACAACTCTGCTAAATTGCAGAGCGCGCATAATACCACCAACCAACTGTATTGACCAGCATTTAACATAGATTTCAATGCATTCATTTTAAGAAATTTAAAACTGTTCAACCTACAAAACAAATCTGACACTTGTCTCAAATATATCTAAATTGGTGGTTGTATTCAGCCAATTGGTTAAATACAACCACCAATTCATTTCGACAGATTATTTAACTTATTGAATTAAATAAAATTTATATTTGGCGCATCTTTTGCTTTATGAATACCTAGCGTAGATCTCCAATTTTTCGCTCCCCTTGGCCCACAGCATTAAAACGGTTGTGGGCTTTTTTTGCCTAACAATACAAAATGAATTTGCGTAGTATTAAACATAAGTTTAGTGGTTGAAAAATCTCTGCATTCGCTATGCTAAAATGAGCTATTGAAATATTTAACAAGCAAGCTCATGGCAATTACCATTAAAAACCAGCAAGAGATTGAAAAAATGCGCATCGCGGGCAAGTTGGCGTCTGAAGTGCTAGATTTTATTACACCGCATGTAGTGCATGGCATCACAACAGACCAACTGGATAAACTATGCCATGATTATATCGTGGATGTGCAGCATGCTATTCCTGCACCGCTAAACTATGCGCCTGACGGTCATAAGCCCTATCCTAAGTCTATTTGCACCTCCATTAATCAACAAATTTGCCATGGTGTACCTTCTGAGAAAATGCTTAAAAACGGCGATATTGTCAACATAGACATTACCGTGATTAAAGAGGGTTACCATGGCGACACCAGCCGCATGTTTTGTGTGGGCGAAGTGACCAATCAAGCGAAACGGCTGTGCGAGATAACTTATCAAGCGATGTGGCTGGGTATTGCCAAAGTGAAGCCAGGCGCCACTTTGGGCGATATTGGTCACACCATTCAAACTTTTTCTGAAAAAAGTGGCTATAGCGTAGTGCGTGAATTTTGTGGGCACGGCATCGGCAAAGTGTTCCATGAGGATCCACAGGTATTACATTATGGTAAAGCTGGCACTGGATTAAAATTACAAGCCGGCATGATGTTTACTATCGAGCCGATGATTAATGCAGGTAAGCGCGACATTAAACAAATGCCTGATGGCTGGACGATAGTCACGAAAGATCGAAGTTTATCAGCTCAGTGGGAGCATACGATTTTAGTCACTGAAACAGGTTTTGAAGTCATGACGTTATCAAGCGGCTCGCCCGCAATGCCAGCTTTCATTTAAGCTTGATGCTTTCTGACGCCGAAAACATAGTCAAAACGAGTGTCAAAAACGATATTGCCACATGGCGGCAAAGACTTAAATCGGATTTCGCCACCTTAAATGCGGATTTTTCCAACAAGCCAAACGCCACACGTTTATTCAAGCTACATTGTAAGTTGATTGATGGCCTGCTCATCGATATTTGGACACACACAAATATCGAAAAACACTGCTGTTTAATCGCCGTTGGCGGTTATGGACGGGGCGAACTTTACCCGCATTCTGATATTGATTTACTCATTCTCTTGCCAGAAGAACATTCAGAACATACCAACAACACTATCGAAGCGTTGATTGGGTTGCTGTGGGACATCGGCTTGAATGTTGGCAATAGTGTGCGCAGCCTAAGTGAATGCATTGTTGAGGCGAAAAAAGATTTGACGGTGCAAACCAACTTGATGGAGTCGCGCTTTCTAGTGGGTGATGCACTCCTTTACCAAAAATTTTTAGGTGAAATTGACGGCACGCTGGCTGACCCTGCTATTAAACGCAAATTTTACAATTCAAAGCTTAAAGAACAAAATAATCGCCATCAAAAATTTAACGACACTGCCTATAATTTAGAGCCTAACATCAAAGAAAGCCCGGGTGGGCTGCGTGATTTGCATACTATCGTATGGATTGCGCAAAGTCTTCACATGCCAGATGCAAGGCGCGAGAATAATACTTGGACACATTTAACCAAACTCAACATTCTCACGCCGCTTGAAGCAAGGCAAATTCGACGGCATCAACAAAACCTGCAATTATTACGCATCCGCTTACATTTTTTAAGTAATCGCCGTGAAGACCGCTTGCTATTTGATTTTCAAAATGAGTTGGCCGCTGATTTAGGCTATGTCAATACACCACGCAAACGCGCGAGTGAGCAACTCATGCAAAATTATTATCGGAGCGTTAAATTTGTGCGGCTCATCAATGAGATTCTACTCAAATCATTTGAAGTTATTATCACACCATCCCCCAGTTTTCAGCCAATTAACGCCCGTTTTGTTGCCTACAATCATTTGCTTGAAGCAAAAACCGCTGGGCTGTTACAACAACACCCTTCTGCGATTTTAGAGGCGTTTTTATTGCTACAGCAACACCCTCAGCTCACAGGCATAGGCGCAACTTTGCTGCGTAATTTGCAACGAGTGAAACCGATAGTCAATCGCGAATTTAGGCAAAATCCGCACAATAAAAAACGATTTATTGAAATACTCTCACAGCCTAATGGCGTCAATCATGCGCTGCGCGCCATGAATCGCTATGGCATATTAGGCTGTTACATTCCAGCATTTGGCAAAATTATTGGCCAAATGCAACATGATTTATTTCATGTGTACACGGTAGATGAGCATATTCTAAATGTTCTGGCCAATTTGCGACGGTTTGCTAAGCCGGAACTTAAACATGAATTTCCGCTGTGTAGTCAACTATTTGCAACATTTGATGCGCCACATTTATTATATTTAGCTGCCCTATTTCACGACATTGCCAAAGGTCGCGGCGGAGATCACTCCACACTGGGCACCGTGGACGCTACTAGATTTTGTAAATCTCACGGCTTATCTAAAGCGGACACTTCATTGGTCGCCTGGTTAGTTGCAGCCCATTTACAAATGTCATTGACCGCACAGAAATCTGATTTATCCGACCCCGCCATCATTGAAAGTTTCGCACACTTTGTGAAAGACGAGCGCAGACTTACTGCCCTCTATTTGCTGACGGTGGCCGATATTCGAGGCACTAGCCCATTGGTATGGAACGCCTGGAAAGCGCGATTGCTAGAGAGTTTATTTCATGCGACAAAACATGCGTTAACACATCAATCTCTGTACGCACAGCAAGCCATCACCAAACGCAAACAGGAGGCCGTTGAAAAGCTCATTCGGTATGGCTTAAGTGCGCATTCTTATGAGCAGCTATGGGCACAATTTGGTGAAAATTATTTCGTCCGCCATGAGAGTGATGAAATTGCCTGGCACAGTCGTTTACTCACACCTCACCTCAACACGGTTAAGCCCATCGTGCGAGCACGTTTAAGCCCAAGTGGCGATGGCATACAAGTCATGATTTACGCCAAAGACCAAAATGATTTGTTTGCACGTATCTGCAACTTTTTTGATCGTATGAATTACGGCATAGTAGAAGCGAAAATTTATACCACGGAACATGCCTATGCGTTAGACAGTTTTATTGTTTTAGATCAATCAGGTAAATCAGTAAGTTATAGTGGTTTATTAAAATTTATTGAGGGTGAATTGACGCAAAAACTGGATGAAAGCACTCCGCTTGAAGCACCCCTTAAAGGACGCATCAGTCGTCAAGTCAAACATATGCCAATTGAAGCCATAATTACCATTTCCGAAGAATCTGACCATCACAACCACAAACTGGAGATTACTGCCAACGATCGTCCTGGCTTACTGGCGTCATTAGCACATACTTTTTTATCACTTGAAATTGAGTTGCATAACGCAAAAATAAACACCTTAGGCAATCGCGCTGAAGACACCTTTTTAATCTCCGCTAAAAAAGGTCAAAAACTTGATGCACAACGAGTGACTGCGCTTCAGAAAGCACTTGCTGCAGAAATCTAAACGATTGATCAGCTGAATTGGTAATGCTTACGCAACGCCTTTTTAACATGCCATGTGCAAGACAAGCCTGCCGGAAACGTCACTAAATCTCCAACCCCAAAACTGACCGCATCACCGCCATCATTAGGCGTTACCGTTACTTCACCTTCTAGAATATAGGCAATTTCTTGTGAACTGTAAGTCCAGGGAAATTCTGACACCTCTTTAGACCATATTGGCCAACGTGTTACCCCTAACGAGGTAAGTTTTTCAACACTTGGTTTTTCTACCGTAATTTTTACCATCACCACACTCCTTTTGTTTTAAAAAATCTAATGGTGTCACTATAAAACATTGAGTAAATTTAAACTAAGAATTATGCTTCTTTACTGGCACCGCCTTGAGAGCCTTATAAATAAAGGCTTACAAGGCAGTGTTTTTCTCTCGAGCCGCATTCATCATATTTTAATCAATTTTTGGTGACGCCAGTAAAGAAAAAAGCCTTGATTTCTCAAGGCTTCATTTTATGCTTCACTGGTGAAATTGCAATGATGCAAAATCACACTACAACAATTCAATTAAGAATGTTTGTAGTGTTTTTTTAATTGTTTAGTCACTTCCCAGTTTGATTTCATACCTTTTGGAAACACCACGAAATCACCCGCTTTAATCACAACGGTTTCGCCACCTTG
>JBARQL010000015.1:0-48815 GCA_049643685.1 Methylotenera sp. | reverse complement strand
GTCATGGGTTATTTAATGTCGAAGCAGTTGCACACGTTTGGTGCTGACATTTATATTGTCAACATTTTGGGGCTTAGTATTATTCGCGAACTGGGCCCCGTGCTGATGGCGGTGCTGGTTGCAGGTCGATCAGGCTCTGCAATGACAGCACAAATCGGTGTGATGCGGGTAACCGATGAGATTGATGCGCTGACCACAATGGGGATTTCGCGTATCTTACGAGTGGTTCTACCCAAAGTGCTAGGGTTGACTTTTGTCGCACCTCTGCTGGTATTATGGACATCAAGCTGGACACTCATCGGTGGCGCTTTTGCATCGAATTTAGAGCTGGGCATCAGTTTTCGCTTTTTCTTTGATTATCTACCGTTGGTTGTTCAGCCTGTCAACTTCACGCTCAGCCTGATCAAGGGCCTGATGTTCGGCTTCGTTGTAGCACTGGTCGCCTGCCATTTTGGCTTGCGTATCAAGCCAAACACCGAGAGCTTGAGTAACAGTACAACAAGCTCAGTGGTAACAGCAATATCTGGCGTGATTCTGGTTAATGCCTGGTTTGCAATCTTAACGCGCGGTATCGGCGTATGATTGAGAGTCCCAAGCAAACCATCCCGCCAGAAAATATTCCAGATCAGGATGTCATCTGCGATATACAGAATGTTTGCACGGAATTTGACGACAATATTGTTCACCATAATCTCAACCTAACGGTTAAACGCGGCGATATCCTTGCGCTGGTGGGCCGGTCAGGTTGCGGAAAAACGACATTATTGCGTCATATCATAGGGTTAACCAAACCACAGAGTGGCAAAGTGCTATTGTTTGGAGAAAACCTGCATGCCATGGAGCGCGTGGCACAACGGCGCCTGATGAACCGTTTTGGCGTATTATTTCAACAGGGTGCTTTATTTTCAGCGCTTTCAGTTTTCGAGAATGTCGCCTTTCCGTTACGTGAATTAAAACAGTTTGATGAATCAGTAATCTACCAATTGGTGATGCATAAACTGACACTAGTTGAGCTTGAGCCACGTTACGCGGACCTGCTACCTGCTGAGATTTCTGGTGGCATGGTAAAGCGCGTCGGGCTGGCGCGGGCGCTTGCACTGGAACCCGAGCTGTTGGTGCTCGATGAACCCACCGCAGGGCTGGATCCCGACCGTAGTCATAATTTTATTGATCTTGTTAAACAGCTAAAAAAGTCCTTGGGGTTAACAGTTCTTTTTGTCACCCATGATATGGACACTTTGGCGTCTCTGGCCGAACGTGTAGCTGTATTAGAAGATAAGCATATCATTGCAGATTGTTCATTACAGGAACTGGCTAGAATTGATCACCCATTTGTCATCAATTTCTTCCAAAGTATCCGTAGCAGACTTGAAAGATTATAATAGACCATGGAAAACCGCGCTTATGCAATCGCAGTTGGCATCTTCTCACTAGTGCTGGGAACAGGTGTGATATTTGCCTATTGGTGGATTAGTGGCTCACAGCAGGCCCGTTCAGAGTACATCATAGCATCTCCTCTGCCTGTCGCTGGGTTAAGTTCGGAAGGCACCGTCAAATTTCGCGGTGTAGATATAGGCAAAGTAATTGAAATTTCACTAGACCCGTCCTCGCAAACCACCATCTTGATTAAGATTGCGGTCGCAAAAAACTTAAAGCTCAGTACCGAAGCTTATGCTGAGCTTCGTCGGCAGGGGATAACCGGACTTGCTTATATAGATCTAAATGATGAAAGTAAAAATGCGCCTGCCCTACTCGCTGGCGGCACTATTCCACTTCGGCCAACCCTTGTAGATAATTTAATATCCAAAGGCCCGGAACTCTTGGCACAGCTTGAAGTGCTTTTGAAAAACAGTAGCCAGTTCACCGCCGCGGCCAACCGAGTTTTGACTAATGTCGATATTCAGAGATTGAATAACACCATTGCAAATCTAGAAAAAGCCTCTGAGAAAGCTTTGCCAGCAATCAGTTCTGCAACAAATATGCTCAATAATGCGAATAAAATGGTGTCCGAGAAAAATCAAGTACAACTCGCACAAACATTAGAAAGCGCGCAACAGGCTTTTGACGCTACAAGACCACTCATCAACGAACTTAGCCTGACTGCTAAAAAATTCCATAACACAGCCAATCAAATCGAAACCAGCGCCAGTCAGCTTACTTATACTTTGGATAATGAAACTCTACCGCAACTACACACACTGACTGAAAACATGAATCGAAGCGTCATTCATTTCAACCAACTCATTGATGTTCTTGAAGACAATCCGCAAAGCATCATTTTTGGAAAGCCGAATCCACCGCCAGGGCCAGGGGAAGCTGGATTCACTATCAGGCCATGAGGACTATAGTATGCGTAATTTTATTTTATTGTTAGCCAGCGGCCTGCTTATAAGTAATTTAGCCGCTTGCGTCGGCATTAACAAGGCTAGGCAAAATTCAAGTATTTATGATTTTGGTTTGTCTGTTTCCGGCGAAAGTAATCAACAAATTGCTTCAAAAATAACGTTCGAACAACCGGTTGCTGCAGAATCTCTCAACCATAATAGAATTCGTTACCGACTGAATTATCAAGACCCTTTACGCGTATTTTTCTATGCAGATAGCCGTTGGGCAGGTACGCCTTCAGAGCTGATTTCGAGCAAGCTGAGAAAAATGGTAAATTTAACAAAAAACCCTACGAACTGCAGCTTGGAACTAAAAATAGAAGCTTTTGACCACGTGTTTCAGACCACAACTGCCAGTGAAGGCTTTGTGCAGCTGAGCTCAATACTGGTTGAGAAAAAATCCAGGAAAGTGATTTCAACTCAACTTATTACGGAAAGAGCCACCTCTGCCTCCCCTAATGCACAGGGCGGAACAGCCGCACTGCGTCAGGCGAGCGAGAATGCACTGAAAAAAGTAATACAATGGGGAAATATGGTTGCGGATAATAGCGCACTTTGCCAATAAGCATCAAAAAAAGAAAAAGGCTTAGTCATTTCTGACTAAGCCTTATACATCTTGGTAGGGTGTGCGGGGATCGAACCCACGACAAACGGATTAAAAGTCCATATCAGATATCCAGCAGTGAATTGGCTTACAAGGCCATTTTAGTTCCTCACAATCTCACTCTTATAGCATTTTACACCCAGTAAGCACGTGGCTTTTTCTATTTTTGCGGAACAAAAAATTGGAGGCGCGAGCCGTACTCATATATATAACTGAATCAACATATTAAAAACACAATACCTTTTTAAATACTTTTATTACCCGAACTACCTTAAAAAATATTTATCAAAAAGTACGTTATTTTTGCAAACTAAGCCATTTTATTTCACTATTTTTAAACGCGCGTCAACAGGTATTGCGTGTGAGTGTGGCTGATGATTTTTGTAATCTTGCAATCTCACTAATGGATAAATGTTCTCGAAAGAACATACGACGAATCTTGGCATACATGACCATGGTAATCACCTCATTTACTCCTGCTTATAAAATAAGCAGGATACTGGTTTTACCTGGTCAAAATTCAACGCGCATAACAGCGCTTATCTGGTCAATTTTAAATGCGCGTCAACACTAGGTGAACATCGCGACTATGGAGACCAACCTGGTAATATGCCTTGTTGATATATGCTATCGTGCTGTTGTCTTAAGCTGTCCAATTTGCAACATGCTAGATTTATAGTGGTTGATTCGTAGATTCCAACTCAATTCCTTTTCACTTAAATGGCGCTAAATGCAATAATTTCAATGGAATTTTGACTGATTACATGCACATTTCTCAGCCGCCCATTATAATAGATATCTTGATAGTAATTTTAAAGATTTTAAGATGAAAACAACGCCTGTTATTTTGTTAATTTTAGATGGATTCGGTTATCGCAAAGAAACTGCTGACAACGCGATTGCGCTGGCCAACACACCCAATCTAGATGCGCTCAAAGCGAACTATCCAAACACGCTGATTAACGCCTCGGAGCATTATGTAGGTTTACCTGACGGACAAATGGGTAACTCTGAAGTAGGACATTTAAATATCGGTGCGGGGCGCATTGTGTTTCAGGATTTTGAGCGCATCAATAACAGCATTTCTAGCGGCGAGTTTTTTCAGCACACTGAATTATGCAAAGCACTGCAGCAGCTAAAAGCAAGCAATAAGGCACTGCATATTTTTGGCCTGCTATCGAATGGTGGCGTACATAGCCATCAGGAACACATTCACGCTATGCTGGAAATGGCCGCCAAACAGAGCTTGAGCAAAGTCTATGTGCATGCGTTTTTAGATGGCCGCGACACGCCACCTGTGAGTGCAGCGCCATTTATTGCGGCTTTAGAAGCAAAAATCAAATCCTTGGGCGTCGGCAAAATAGCTTCTATTAGTGGGCGCTTTTTTGCGATGGATCGTGATAAACGCTGGGAGCGCGTAGAAGCGGCCTATACCATGCTCACCGAAGGCATCACTGACTTTACAGAAACCTCAGCAGGCACCGCCTTGCGAGGCGCCTATGCACGCGGCGAAAATGATGAGTTTGTTAAATGTACAGTGATTCGCCAACCGAATGAAGCGCCTATTCATTTAGAAGATGGCGATTGCGTGGTGTATATGAACTTTAGAAGCGACCGCGCGCGCCAGCTCAGTCATGCCTTGCTTACTGAAGAGTTTGACGGCTTTCACCGCCGCCACGTGCCCAAACTTTCGGCTTACTTCACACTGACTCAGTTCGACAAAAAAGAGGTGAAAGCCATCCCCATATTTGCCCCCTATACTGTCAAAAACACCTTTGGTGAGTATCTGCAAAATTTGGGCTTAACTCAATTACGCATTGCTGAAACAGAAAAGTATCCGCACGTGACTTTCTTTTTTAACGGCGGAGAGGAAACCGTCTTCAAAGGTGAAGACCGCATTCTGGTGCCTTCGCCGAAAGTCGAAACCTATGACTTACAACCAGAAATGAGTGCGCTGGAAGTTACCGATAAACTAGTAGAAGCTATTCTCAGCAAAAAATATAATGCCATAATTTGCAATTTTGCTAATTGCGATATGGTAGGCCATACCGGCAACCTGCAAGCAGCCATTAAGGCGGTAGAAACCATAGACGCCAGTGTAGGACGCGTAGTAACTGCTATGCAGAGCATTGGCGGCGAGGTGCTTGTCACAGCAGACCACGGCAATGCAGAGATGATGCAAGATTACGAAAATCATCAGCCACACACACAACATACCACTAACCTAGTCCCTTTGATTTATGTAGGCCGCAAAGCAAAATTGGCTGAAACAGGCGCACTGTCAGATTTGGCGCCCACATTATTACAGATGATGGGAGTGCCGCAGCCAGTAGAAATGACGGGTAAAAGTTTACTTAAGTTAAATGTATAAATTGCCGCAGCTTAAATGGCCGTTCCTGTTACTATTGCTCTTTTGTACAAGCTTCATTTTTGTAGAGAATAGTTTTGCTGCAAAAAAAATTGAGGCCGCAAAAGAAGACTTAAGCGGCGTTATCTGTAATAAATTTTTTATGATGCATGATCAATTCTTTTTTTCACGTTTGTGGTCAAAGCTTTTTTCAATTGCGAAGCAAATAATATAACTTGCTTCGCAATTGTCCCCATTTATAGTTTTGCGCTTAAAGCAACTTCAAGCTTGATCTGATCAGCCACAAAACCACGAATACCCTCAGCTAATTTCTCTGTCGCCATCGCATCTTGATTCAATTCAAAGCGGAACTCATCTTCCGTCATTCTAGCTGGTTTGGCGGTTTTTGCGCCACCATCATTCAGCATGCGAATCAGCGTGCCCTCAGTCGCAGCTAAATCTTGCAGCAAGTTTGGCGATACTGTTAAGCGATCGCATCCTGCCAAGGCAATCAATTCTCCGGTGTTACGGAAAGATGCGCCCATGACCACTGTTTTGTAACCATGCTCTTTGTAGTAAGCGTAAATTGCGCGAACTGAAACCACACCCGGGTCTGTTTCTTGTGTGTACTCAGTACCTGGATTTTTCGCTTTGTACCAGTCTAAGATACGCCCTACAAATGGAGAAATCAGGAATACGCCAGCTTCAGCACAGGCACGGGCTTGGCCGAAACCAAACAATAATGTGAGATTACATTGAATGCCTTCTTTTTCAAGAATTTCTCCGGCTTTAATGCCCTCCCATGTTGAGGCCAATTTAATCAACACGCGGTCTTTACTTACGCCTGAGTCAGCATAAAGTTGAATCAATTTGCGTCCTTTGGCCACCATCGCGTCCAAGTTAAAAGATAAGCGCGCATCAACTTCAGTAGAAATGCGGCCTGGCACTACTTTAGTAATTTCCGTACCAATCAACACCGCCAATTTGTCCGCAGCATTATCAATTTGTTGGGCTTTGGATCCACCTTGTGCTTTTGCGTAAGCAATAGCAGTTTCAATTAATGGTGCGTATTGTGGTAATTGGCTTGCTTTTAAAACCAATGATGGATTGGTGGTCGCATCTACCGGTTTAACGGTTTTAATCGCTTCAACGTCGCCTGTATCGGCCACAATTGTGGTCATGCTCTTTAATTGATCTAATAAATTAGCCATTGCTTGCCTCCTGAAAATTATCTTAAAGTGTCCTAGGTTCTCAAATAAATTGTCTTGATAGTTTCTGCAAACAAATATATTTTAAACCCCATAAGTATTATACAAAACCCAGTACTAGCAAAGCATTAAATTGACATATAGTCCTGCTTTACTCTTCGTGAATACAGGATGAGCTTCAATTCAAATAACTAAGCCATTTAACAACTAATTTTGAGCGTCAACGATTGAAAACAGGGCTAGTGCTTATCGCCACCCAATTCAATGCTGTAGCGCCAGAATTGGTCTTTAGTTTCAAATATCACACTAGATTCTACTGGGTCGCGGCTGCCGGCACGGTATTGATGCACAGGCGATCTATCTGCCATCCATGCTTTTACAACTGGGTCAACTAAACGCCATTGTGCCTCTACCTCATTAATATGCAGGTAAAGTGATGGATCTCCTTCCATCAGGTTCAGCATGAGCGATTCATACGAATCGATAGTTTCGTCACCTTGCTGACGCTGTGGCGCATCAATGCTTAAGGTACGCGTTGCAATATCCAAACCTGGAATTTTAGATTCAATTTCCATTTTGATGCACTCACGAGGTTGGATATTAAGTGTGAGCCAGTTTTGATGCTGACCTTCAATCAATTGCATCGGTGCCTTCTTGAAGCGAATAGAAATGGCAGTGTTGCCCTCGTGCATGCGTTTAGCAGTGCGTATGTAGAAAGGAACTCCTTTCCAACGTGGGTTATCAATGAATAATTTCAGCGCTGCGTAAGTTTCAGTAACACTTTCATTTACACCTTCTTTTGCCAACTCTTCCAAATAACCTGGAACATTTTCGCCGTGACCATCTGCTACACATACTCGACCAGCTGCATATTGTGCACGGAAGGTGTGTTTACTAAGCTCATTTACAGGGATAGGGCGGATAGATTCCAATAACTTGATTTTTTCAGTTCGAATACTATCGGGGCTTAAGTTCGTTGGCTTTTCCATGGCGACTAAAGCTAATGTTTGTAATAAGTGGCTTTGCACCATATCACGCAATGCGCCTGTAGAATCATAAAACTGAGTGCGATCTCCTACGCCTAAAATCTCGTTATTGGTTATCTGCACATGGTCAATGTATTGATTATTCCAAAGTGGTTCAAACATTGCATTGGTAAAGCGCGTAAGCATCACGTTCTGTAGCGCGGATTTACCCAAGTAATGGTCGATACGGTAGATCTGACTTTCTTTTAAGTGCTTGGTGATTTTTGCTTGTAAGTCTTTCGCACTTGCTAAATCGGTACCGAATGGTTTTTCAATCAGCACGCGACGCCAGTATTTGCTTTCGTCCAGCAAACCTACGCCTGAAAGCTGCTCGACAACAGGCGCAAAATCGGTTGGTCGTACCGATAAGAAATACGCCAAGTTTTGCGGGAATATACTTTCGTTAGACAAAACAGACTTCATTTTGGTGAATGCGTCAGGGTCGGTTGGCGGGTTGGCCTGGTAATGATTGCGAGCTATAAAGCGTTCAAAGACTTTTTGATCGTAGCCATTCTTGAATTTGGCATCCAGCATGCTTTTGATATCGGCTTGCCAGGCTTCGCGTGACACTTCACCACGGCCTACAGAAAGAATTGCCATGTGATCCGGCAAACGACCAGCTACATCTAGTCTGAATAAACCTGGTATTAACTTGATTCGAGATAAGTTGCCGCTGGCACCAAATAATACGAGGGTACATGGATCAATCTTTTTAGTCATTTTCTATTACCTCTATTTACCTATTGCTATTTTGATGATTTTACAGCATGGCCACCAAAGGCGTTGCGCATCATTGAAAGCAGTTTATAACTGTAACCATCATCCTCTTGTGATGCAAAGCGCATTTGCAGAGCCAGTGTTAATACTGGGGCAGCAACGCCTTGTTCAACAGCCTCTACTACCGTCCAGCGGCCTTCACCAGAGTCAGCGACGTAAGGCGCAACGCCATCCAATGTTTGGTCGGCTTTAAGTGATTCTGCGGTTAAATCTAACAACCAGCTACGCACTACAGAACCATGACGCCAAAGTTCGGTGATTTGCGCCAAGTCTAAATTAAACTCTTCTTTTCCTTTTAATAAATCCAAGCCTTCAGCTAAAGCCTGCATCATGCCGTATTCAATACCGTTGTGTAGCATTTTAGTGAAATGGCCAGAACCTACAGGACCCACATGTGCCCAGCCACGGTGCGCGGCTGGCGCTAGCGCTTTTAATATTGGCGTAACTGCGTCGGCCACATCTTTTGTTGCACCCACCATCAGGCAATAGCCATTATCCAAGCCCCATACGCCGCCAGATGTACCAGAATCCATAAAGCCGATACCATGCTCGACCAGCATCGCGCCGCGGCGTTGACTATGCTTGTAATTGGAGTTACCACCATCGACGATAATATCGCCTTTGTTAAGCATAGGAATTAATTCCTTGATCTGTTTTTCGGTGATTTCACCTGCGGGCAACATCATCCAGACAATTTTTTGACCTTCTAATTTATTTACTGCATCTTGCACAGAAGTTGCAGCGAT
Source organism: Methylotenera sp. (assembly GCA_049643685.1). Lineage (GTDB taxonomy): Bacteria > Pseudomonadota > Gammaproteobacteria > Burkholderiales > Methylophilaceae > Methylotenera. Next base: position 39,724 of record JBARQL010000015.1, on the reverse strand, counting down.
TAGGCCTTCTTTTTCAACCAGATTGTTGACGAATTCCTTATTAAAATCAAAGCCAACAACTTCTATCTTATGACGAAGCAAACGTGCAGCCATATTGCCACCCATTTTGCCCAAACCTAACATTGCTAATTTCATTGTTTTTTTACATTTTATAGAGGATTGTGAGCCATCCACCTTGTGGGTTAGATTAAGCTCGAAAGTGAATTTTAATATTTTGTAATGATATGAATCAGTGACGGCTTTCTGCAGGCGTTGCATCTGTTTCTTCATCAAGGTCGCCCCAGCCTAAGCGGCGGTGGAATAACTCCAGCAGTAAGTCCCAGCTTAATCGTGATAGTGCAGGGTCATAGCGGTGGCCTTCATCGCGCATGAATGCATGCTGGCCGTTGAATTCATGCCAAGTAAAACGAGTGCCTACTTCTTCAAGGCGAGCTTTCAGCAGGTTGCGACCTTCTAATGGCACATGCGGATCCTGACGGCCCCAGATATGCAGCAGTTCACCTTTAATTTCACTGGTGCGCTGCATTGAGTTATCATTTTTGCCTAGTCCTAATCCTTTTTTGTGAATATCCGTGGCATAGAAACAGGTTGTCGCTAACACATCTGGATTCATCGCAGCACGAAATGCAAGATGTCCGCCAATGCAGATGCCCATGACGCCTAGGCGTCCAGTGCAGTCTTCTCGTGATTTTAAGTAATCTAACACAGCACGTGCGTCACTATCGTAGGCTTCAACAGGTTTAGTGATTTTAAGCTCATTGCCGCGTGTAGTACCCGCTTCATCATAAGACAGCACAGTACCTAGTGGTTCAAACTCATGATAGATTTCAGGACATGCAACAATAAAGCCGTGCCCAGCAAGCATGGCGGCGGTACGACGGATGGGAGCTGTTACTTGAAATATTTCTGAAAACATTAAAATTCCAGGATACTTTCCAGGTGCGGCGGGGCGAAAAATATGGGCGCGCATTTCGCCGGTTGGTGTGTAGAGATCGGCAACTTCACTATCTTTAATTAACATCTTTATTATTCCTTTACGTAACCTAACATCATAATGCATGGTGGTGTACACATACAATGATTTAAAGTAAAGCAGCACGACAATTCTGGTTGTTTGCAGGGCGAATTCAATCACCAACCGAAATAGTAAATGTTAAAGAAAGCCCAAAATTCAGTATTGACAGAAGACTTCATATTCTGGAGAATTGATGAAGCTCATCAATCTTTGATTGGGATAAATTTATTTAATTGGGATTGAAGCCTTACTGGAATTAGCATTATCCGTAGTTTTGGACTATAGTCCATGATGGGTTATCTGAAAAATGCCTAACAGAACTTTACTTACCCTAAGGAATCGCCATGAACCCCTGTATTGAAAGTATTGACGCTCTCGAAATTCTAGACTCGAGAGGTAATCCTACCGTACGGGTGAATGTTCATTTAGCCAATGGCATCACTGGTACCGCATCTGTCCCGTCAGGTGCTTCAACAGGAGAAAATGAGGCAGCTGAACTACGCGATGGCGACCCCAAGCGCTATGGTGGTAAAGGCGTACTCAAGGCTGTGGGCAACGTCAATCTGCACATCGCCCCTTTGCTGAAGGGCCGCAATCCATGTGCGCAAGGTGACCTTGACCTGGCCATGATTGAATTGGATGGGACACTCAATAAGGAAAATTTGGGTGCCAATGCCATCTTGGGAGTTTCCCAAGCACTGGCCCGCGCAGCTGCGCAAGCCTGCAATCTTCCGCTATATGCCTATCTGGGCGGTGTAGGAGCTGTACATCTTCCGATCCCCATGATGAACGTGCTCAATGGCGGCAAACATGCTGACTCGGGCATGGACTTTCAAGAGTTTATGATTTATCCGTTAGGTGCGGTGTCTTATTCTGAAAGCTTGCGCTTTGGCACTGAAACGTTCCATGCCCTGCACAAGATCTTGGCGGCGCGGGGCTATAGCACCAGCGTGGGAGATGAAGGCGGATTTGCCCCGCAGTTGAAGAGTAATGACGAAGCTTGCGATTTGATTGTGGAAGCAATAGAAGCAGCAGGTTATCGCCCAGGCATTGACATCGCTATTGCGCTCGATCCCGCAGCAAGCTCGTTTTATGAGAACGGCGTTTACCGGCTCAGTCGCAGCGGCCAAGGTGATAAATCTTCAGCTGACATGGTAGACTTATTTAAACGCTGGGTAGATAAGTATCCCATCGTATCAATCGAAGATGGCCATGCGGAGAATGATTGGGCGGGCTTCAAAGCAATGACTGCTGAATTGGGTGGGAGAATTCAAATCGTAGGTGACGATAACCTGGTAACCAATACCCGATTTATAACGCGTGGCATTGAAGAAAAATCCTGCAATGCAGCGTTGATTAAACTCAACCAGATCGGGACAGTTAGTGAATCTATCGCGGCTATTCACATGTGCCGCAAGGCCGGCTGGGGGTTTGTGATTTCTCACCGGTCTGGTGAGACCGAGGACACCTTCATGGCTGACTTTGCGGTCGCTATGGGCGGTGGTCAGATCAAAACCGGTTCTGCCTGCCGGTCAGAGAGAATCGCTAAATACAACCGCTTGCTAGAGATCGAGCGCGAGCTAGGCCACGCAGCAGTATTTGGACAGTAAATGCTTTTTTTAACCCAAAGCTTTATCTCATCTTACACCAAGCAAGCTAACACTATAATTGGTCGGTTGAGTAGAGATATAGCGTGGCAGTTCTAAACAGGCTTTTCCATTTCCGCCCTCTTTGCTTGAAGGCGTTTTAATAGTTAGCCCTGAATCAATCCTAAGCAATTGATTTTATTTAATAAGGCCTTGTTTTTTGTAGTATAAATTGGCTGAAATGTGTTAATAATGTTTTCTACCTTGCAATTTTCAGAATGTTTTTTATGGGCATCAAAGCTTAGTCCCTGAATCGGGTGGGCTATACTAGCGACTCCTTACGGAATTGGTCGATCTTGAATATCCTTTAGTCAAGCTTGTCGTTAATTGATTGGGAAGTCTTTGAAATGCAGAGGGTTGCGTTCTTTCCATCCAAGATAGGATGTCCCATTATACATCCACGTCTTATCGCCAAATTACTGCATCAGTTTTTCATATACAGCCAAATATTCCAGCGCACTCTTATCCCAACTTAAATTCTGAGACATGCCATTTTTTTGGATTTGTTGCCAGGCTTTCGCGTCATTATTGAATACGTTTAAGGCTTGATTAATACAATGTAGCAAGCTAGCTGGGCTAGCTTCACTCATCACAAAACCGTTCGCTGTTTTGTTTTTAAAGCTAATGATATTGGTGTCAATAACTGAGTCAGCAAGCCCGCCTGTGGCGTTAACAATGGGTGGTGTGCCATAAGCTAAGCCATAAAACTGATTTAGTCCGCAAGGTTCAAAGCGTGAAGGCATGATGAACATATCGCATCCTGCCATTATTTGGTGTGATAGCGGTTCATTGTAACCAACCGTGACACTTACTTTATTCGGATTGTTATTGGCAAGAAGGCGGAAGGCAATCTCTAGTGTACTTTCGCCACTGCCGAGTAATGCTAACTGGCAACCAGCCTCTACTAATTGCTGCATGATAGGCACCAGCATATCTAAACCTTTTTGATGCGTTAGGCGACTCACTACGCCTAATAATGGTGCATTTTCATCAATTTGAAGCCCTAATCTTTGTTGCAAGGCAATTTTAACTTCCTTTTTATCTGCTAACGTAGCCGCGCTGTAGGTTTTGACAAGATGTGGATCTGTTTCTGGATTCCATTCATCAGTATCTATGCCGTTCAAAATACCTTTAAGCTCATTACTACGTTTGTTGAGTAATCCTTCCAAGCCAAAACCAAATTCTGGCGTTTGAATTTCTTTTGCATAGCTTGGACTTACCGTGGTAATCGCATCAGCATAAAAAATGCCAGCTTTCAAAAATGATAATTGACCATGATATTCAAAGCCTTCTACTGTAAAGTTAGTACTTGGCAATTCTAACGAAGTAATCCAATTTGGAGGATAGCAGCCTTGAAACGCCATATTGTGTAAACTAATAACTGATTTAGCTTGGGTATTAATCAGTTTCATACAAGCAGGCGTTAAGCCTGTTTGCCAGTCATTGCAATGTACAATGTCAGGTTGCCAATCAGAGATTGGTGAAAGCGGTCCACTTAGAATAGCGGCAACTTTTGATAGTATGCCAAAGCGTAAAGGGTTATCTAGCCATTCTTGTCCATTTACATCAGAATATGGGCCACCCTCACGTTCGTATAGACTTGCTGATTTGATCACCATAACTCTTACTTGAGTATCTGCAATCGTACCCATCATAAGTGTCGCGTTGTGAATAACCGGCAATTTTTCCAGAGAGGCGATTTCTTGCAGATTGGTCAGTTTATTTAATACTGCTGTGTAGCCCGGTATCAAGATACGAACATCCACTCCAAGTTTTTGTAAAGCAGCAGGTAATGAGCCACTTACATCGGCCAAACCGCCCGTTTTGATGAGTGGAAAAACTTCAGACGTGACAAATAAAATTCGCAAAATATTCTTTCATAAACCACTCCCTATAGGATGGAATTTTTAACTTAATAACGCTTAAACAACATTACTTCAATAATGCCTGAATTGTAAAAAATTTGCTTATTAAAAATAGCTCATCACTATTTTTAGTGCTTGTTTTTAGTACTTGGATTAAGCCTGTCCACGGCGCATGGTGCCCGCATTGTCTGCATTACCACCTCCTGCGCTAATAGAGGTATGTAACACCGCAGGCACTGGCTGTTGTAATAAGTTATATAAATTAATGAGATTTCGACGATAAAGCTGGTCAAAGCTCGTAACACTGTCTGATGAATTATAATCACCAAACCACCAAAACCAATCCGAACCTTCACAAATTGCAAGCTGACGCTCACAAGCCGCTAACTGTTCAGCATTCAAAGTATTTTTAGATATTACATTATCGTAAGTTTTTTTAGCGACGCACAGCAAATCCCACGCTAGGTTTTTGTCTTTACTGCCAATCCAGGTACTAAAAGTGCCATATACCCAACTTCCTGCCGCCACTTGCGGTAAAGGACGGGCGGATAATCCCTTAATTTTGTATTGTTTGGATTGATACAAATCAACAATATCGCTGAAAGTTGTCATTTCTATATCAGGATGGTTTGTCAGCGCCTCATATAACTCACTTAAAAAATAATAACCATTGTATGGAAAATATTCCCAAGCATTTTCACCATCTAAAATAACACTCACTACTTTAGCTTTACTATTGGCTTCATCATTAATATCATCTTGGTGAATATATTCTAACGTTTGAATAAAATCCTTCACTGCATCAGGAGTATGCATTTTTGCATACTCGAAACCAATCTTATCAGAAAGATTGTCATCCCTAAAAAAACATAAAATATCTTGCTTGCCATTGGTTATTCGATAGGGCTGATAGAGGTACTTATTTTTATTGGCCACACTTAATTGTGATTTCAACAAGCTATTCGCTAATACTGCCTGACCGGTAGCCGCCCATTCCACGCCATATTCAGCCATTAATGATAAAGCCGCGTTAGAGACGCCGCCTTCAGCAGGCCACATGCCGCGCGGCTCTTTTCCAAATCGGCTTGCATGAAATTTCATCGCAGCTTGTACGTGCGCGACTGCGCGGCTTTGCCCGCCAGAATACTTTTCATGCTTTGGCAAAGGCGCATAAGGCATTGCATCTACTGCAGACTTAAACTCAATCAGCAATGGCAAAATCGGATGGTAATACGGCGTCGTAGAAATTTCTATTTGCTTGCGCTGCATAAGCGCTTTATAGCGCGGAATCAACCCGGAGATTGTTTCGCCAATGATATTAAATAATTGCTGCCTTTCTTCCAGCGTAAATAACGCGCCCTTATTCATCAAAGCTTGTATCACAGTATTGCTGCGACGCAGACTCTCACCGCACCAGGCCAGGTGGTACCACACCAATAAGTCCGCTTTGTATTGCGGTGTCAAATAATGAAAATTACCACATGCCATTGGCTCAACCAGCTGATAAATCTGCAATAGCCGCTGGTAGTGCGGGAAAGGGCTCAGCATCTTTTCATGATGACTTTTGAAACAACTTTTCACTATTAAGTGACACTCATCTAAGCTCATGTCCTCCAGATTTGGCTTAACTAACAATGCCAGCAAAGGGTCACGAATAACGTTCTGTTTGAATTGATTGCTGTAGTCCTCAAGCTGTTCTAACAAAATAGGCACAAAATTAAAAGTAACGCGCGCTTTAGGATGCGTTTCAAGGTGAAATGCCATATCGCTGTAATCTTTTATGGCATGCAGGTAAGTCCATGGCAATACATATTCATTGCTGACTGTATCGCGATAATCTGGTTGATGCATGTGCCAATAGAGATTGAGGTAAAGCTTGGGACGAGTTGATTTCAAATTAATTCACAATCATAACAATAAACTTTAAATATATTCAGTAACTAATTGGTTTATTTTGATAATTAAATTACTCTATATAAATCCTGGCCTAACATATCAGGCGTCACAAGTGTTATGCCATTTTCTGAGACATAAAAACGTTTCGCATCTAGAGCCAAATCCACCCCGATTTGCATGCCTTCCGGAATGACACAGCCACGGTCAATAACCACGTTTTTGAGCACCACATGTTGATTGATTGTTACTTTCGGTAAAACAACTGAGCTATCAATTTTGCAATAGCTGTTCACAGTAACATCTGAAAATATTACAGAATCATCCACACTCGAACCACTAATGATACAACCCCCAGAAACCAAGGAATCCGTTGCGCCGCCTTTTCTGCCTTCATCATTAAATACGAATTTTGCAGGTGGCAACTGTTCCTGATAGGTCCAGATTGGCCATTCTCTGTCATACAGATTAAGCTCAGGAATCACTCTTGTGAGTTCCATATTGGCTTCCCAATAAGCATCTATCGTTCCCACATCACGCCAATAATAATTACCATTTTTAGCGCCCACACAGCTGTCCGTAAAGCGATGTGCTTGTACCTTATATTTATTAATCAAGTAAGGGATAATATCGCCACCAAAATCGTGGCTAGATTTTGAATCACCCGCATCGCGAATCAGTTGCTCATATAAAAATTTAGCATTGAATATATAAATACCCATGCTCGCAAAGGCTTTAGTCGTGTCGCCAGGCATATGTTTAGGGTTATCGGGTTTTTCTGCAAACTCAACCACGCGGTCAGTTTCATCTACAGCCAACACACCGAAACCTTTTGCATCTTCCAAAGGCACGTTGATACAAGCAATCGTCATGTCAGCATTACTTCTGGCATGTGTCGCCAGCATTTTGCCGTAATCCATTTTATAAATATGGTCGCCTGCCAATATCAACACATAATCAGCACCCCCTTCACGCAGCAAATCCAGATTTTGATACACTGCATCCGCAGTGCCCCTGTACCAGTCTTCTGAAATGCGTTGTTGCGCCGGAATAATATTTACATACTCATCAAACTCGCCACGCAAAAAGCCCCAACCGCGCTGAATATGCTGAATCAGGCTTTGTGCCTTATATTGAGTTGCCACATTAATGCGGCGAATGCCAGAATTGATACAATTCGAAAGCGGAAAGTCGATAATTCGATACTTGCCACCAAATTGTACCGCGGGCTTAGCACGCCAATCAGTTAAACTTTTTAAACGACTACCTCGACCACCTGCCAGAATAATAGCAGCAGTATTTTTGGTTAAGGTACTAATGTAACGATCTGAATGCTGGTCGTGCGTCATGATGCCCTCCTGAAGTTTAATTAATCATTTGATAATTAGCTGGGCTAAACTAAATTAACAAATTTGACTTAAATCTATATTTAACCTTATTTGTTTACATTATAATCAGTCTTAAGCTCTATAATCTAGTTAAAACATTACTAATCAAGTAATTAAAACTATAAATATCTTTTAAGATAAGTTTATGAGGAATAGATCTTGTTAAAATCCAAAACGACTTTAGCCAAAACAAGCGTAAAAACTGCCGCGAAAGCAGAAATGGAAACGGACGCGCCTTCAAATTCATTACGACTCATTTTAGAAGCTCGTCATCACGATCCGTTTAATTTTTTAGGCTTACATATAGTTGGTGATGCTTATACATATCGCACCTTTTTACCTAACGCTTCAGAAGTTAAGGTTAACACTGGGAGTACTTGGGCAAAACTTGATAAAACACATGCTGACGGATTATTTGAATGGCATGGTGAAACTGCACTTACTCCCCCTTGCCTACTTAAAGTCACATCGGGTGAGAATGACTATGAAACCTATGATCCCTACACTTTCACATCAAGTCTGACCCAGGACGAGCTTTATTTATTTGGTGAAGGCCGCCTGATGCTGGCTTACAAGACGCTAGGCGCACAATGCATCACTCAAGACAATATCGTGGGCGTTCGTTTTGCGGTATGGGCGCCTAATGCGGAACGCGTAAGTGTAATAGGTAGCTTTAATAACTGGGATGGCCGGATTCACTCAATGCGTGCGCATGGTTCAAGCGGTGTATGGGATATTTTTATCCCCAATCTAACAACGCATGACACTTATAAGTTTGAAATTCGCAATCGGCACACTGGCAATATTCTAGTTAAAACAGACCCCTATGGCTTAGAGTTTGAACAGCGTCCTGGTACCGCCGCAAAAATCAGTACAAGCCACCACCAATGGGAAGATAAACAATGGTTGGAAGCGCGCAAAAAGTGCGATTGGTTGCATGCACCATTTAACTGCTACGAAGTCCATTTAGGCTCATGGCAACGCAACAGCAAAGGTCACTTTTTGACTTATCGCGAGCTGGCTAAAACACTAGTACCTTATGTTGCTGAGATGGGCTATACCCATGTTGAATTAATGCCAATTTCAGAGCATCCATTGACCGAATCCTGGGGTTACCAAACTACTGGTTATTTTGGAGTAACTAACCGTTTCGGTTCCCCCGATGATTTACGCTTTTTGATAGACACATTTCATCAAGCCAATATTGGCGTAATTTTAGATTGGGTGCCGGGGCACTTCCCAAAAGATGATTGGGCTTTAGCACGTTTCGACGGTACAGCATTATATGAGCATGAAGACCCACGTTTAGGCGAGCATCAAGACTGGGGCACGCTTATTTTCAACTACGGCCGTAATGAAGTACGTAACTTTTTGATGGCAAATGCATACTTCTGGCTTTCTGAGTTTCATATTGACGGCTTACGTGTAGATGCTGTGGCATCCATGCTTTACCTTGATTACTCTCGCAAAGCTGGCGAATGGCTACCTAACAAATATGGTGGCAGAGAAAACCTAGATGTGATTGAGTTCTTAAAACAACTCAACGTTATGGTAGGTGAAGACTTTGCAGGTGTTCTCACAATAGCTGAGGAGTCTACCGCATGGCCTGGTGTATCTCGTCCAGTATATTTGGGTGGTTTAGGCTTCAGCATGAAATGGAATATGGGTTGGATGAACGATACTCTTGCCTATATTGAGCATGACCCAGTACACCGGCGTTATTACCATGATATGCTCACTTTTGGCCAGCTTTATGCGTACTCTGAAAATTTTGTGCTCCCGTTTTCACATGATGAAGTCGTGCATGGCAAACAATCATTACTAGACAAAATGCCAGGTGATGCATGGCAAAAATTTGCCAACTTACGTTTACTGATGACTTATCAAATGACAGCACCAGGCAAAAAACTTAATTTCATGGGCAACGAGTTTGGACAAGGACGTGAGTGGAATGTCAATAGCAGCCTTGATTGGCATTTGCTGGGTGATAACTATGAAGGTCATCAATGGCATGAGGGCATTAAACAAGCCAGTGCTGACCTAAATAAATTATATAAAGAAGTAGGCGCCCTGCACGCACTTGATTTTGTGCACCAAGGATTTGATTGGATTGACTGTCACGACTCCGATCAATCCATTATTAGCTATGTAAGACGAGGTTTAGATAATAGTTTTGTTATAATTGTGTTAAATTTTACACCTGTATTACGCAAGGGCTATTGCATTGGAGTGCCCCAAGCTGGCAGTTATAACGAGATTTTTAATAGTGATGCTGCTTGCTATGGCGGAAGTAACCAAGGCAACGGCTCTGGATTACACACTGAAGATGTCGCTTGGATGAATCACAATCAATCGCTTGTAATTACACTACCCCCATTAGCAGGCTTGGTTTTGAAGCTAAACTAATAACTTTTGCATAATACAGTCTAATTGTGCAGATTGATTATTTATGTTTGTTTTTATATCTTCAGCTTTTATTTTTTGTAGTAAAGCCAAGTTATAGTGTGAATTGCAGATCATTCATATTAAGTAATCACCGTCGGCATATCGCGCTCTGTTCTTTCCACCAACTGTGAAATCTGTAGCGCAATTTGTATTATTTCAGCCAGCGCAACTTGCGCGTCTAAATGATGTTTGCTGCTATCTGGCTCATACGCTTCTAAATAAATGCGCAAGGTTGCGCCCTCCGTGCCCGTACCTGAAAGCCTGAATACAATTCGCGAGCCATCGTCAAACAAAATACGAATACCTTGATTGTTACTGATAGAGCCGTCAATCGAGTCCCGATAGCTAAAATCATCGCAAGTTTTCACCCTATATGAGCCGAATTTTTGGCTAGGCAAGGTTTCGAATTGTGCTTTAATGTGCTCCATTACACCATTGGCGGCCTCAATGGGGATTGCTTCATAGTCGTGGCGCGAATACACATTACGACCAAACTCCGCCCAATGTGCCATGAGAACGGCTTCTACGCTCATTTGTCTTGCAGCAAGCACATTCAGCCAAAACAACACCGCCCATAAACCGTCTTTTTCACGCACATGGTTAGAACTGGTGCCAAAGCTTTCTTCACCGCACAAGGTGACTTTGCCTGCATCCATCAAGTTGCCAAAAAACTTCCAACCTGTGGGTGTTTCAAAGCATGGAATGTTTAATTTCGACGCAACGCGATCAACCGCGCCGCTGGTGGGCATGGAGCGCGCGACACCTACAATGCCGTTGGCATAAGCGGGCACTAGCGTTGCATTGGCGGCCAGAACCGCCAAACTATCTGATGGCGTCACAAAAAAGTTTTTACCGAGAATCATATTTCGGTCACCATCACCATCTGAGGCCGCACCGAAATCTAACGCTTGATCGCCTGCAAACATGATTTTTACCAAATCTTCTGCATAGGTTAAATTGGGATCTGGGTGACCTCCGCCAAAATCTTCTGAAGGCACGCAATTCATCAGGCTATCAGCCGACGCACCAAGCCGATTCACAAAAATTTCTTGTGCGTAAGGGCCCGTCACCGCGTACATGGCATCAAACTTCATTTTAAAGCCACTGGATAATAATTTTTTTATGGCTTGAAAATCGAATAAGGAGGACATTAAATCTGCATAATCGTGCACGGCATCAATCACTTTTACGCTGAATTTGCCATCATCAAAATGCGTTTCACCTAGCGTATCAATATCTATTTTCGGTAAATCTGCGAGCTTATAATTTGCAATCAACTTACTTTTTGCATATATTTCATCGGTAATTTTTTCTTGGGCGGGGCCACCATTCCTGATGTTATATTTAATACCAAAATCTCCCTGTGAGCCGGCTTGGTTATGGCTTGCAGACAATATAATGCCGCCAAAAGTATAGTATTTTCGAATAAGATGAGAAGCCGCGGGCGTAGATAAAATACCCGCCTGCCCCACTAAAACGCGCGCAAAACCATTCGCCGCCGCCATTTGGATAACGGTTTGAATCGCATGCCGATTGTAATAGCGCCCATCGCCACCAACAGTGAGCGTAGCATCTGCTGGCACTCCTTCTACTTCAGCCAAGGTATCAAAAATACTTTGCACAAAATTTTCTAAATAATGTGCTTGCTGAAAAACTTTAACTTTCTTGCGTAAGCCAGAAGTGCCAGGTTTTTGGTCATTAAATGGCTGCGTGTTGATAGTTCGAATGTCCATTTTTGTCCCTTATGAATTAAAGAAATTATAGTACAAATGTGAAATAAGATGCGTTTGTGGTAAAAATACCAATATGCGACTCTTATTCAGTCACGACGCACAACTTGTCATTACCAAGCATCTGTAAAAGCATGTGCCACTTTGGTACGGCCTAGACGTTCTGTTCCTTTAGGGCGCGGAACAATCGCTTCAATACGGTTTATTTAAACGCTACGGGTTAAACCGACTGAGCTCAACAATGTGCTCGATCACTTTAATATAGGATTACTTCATTATGGTTAATGACTTATAGTAGTTTATCGACTGAGTCAATTACCCCCCAAGTCTGTACACATTATCAAAATAATAATGACCTACTATTTTTAACCCATATCATACGGCTAATTTTATTGATAGAATGCGGGCAGAAATTTTTCATTGATTATTCGAAACAAAGTCCCCCATGAAAACACAAGCCAAAACGTCCACCAAAATCAAAACAGTAGCAAGCTCAGTAGCAAAGCCAAAGAAAGCGCTAAAAGCTAAAGCTGTTGTATTGCCTAAACTTACGCCCGTTAAACAGGCCTTACAAAACCACCTTATTTTTTCTACATTCAAGACCAGCGAGGCTGCGACGCCGCGCGATTGGTATGATGCGGCTGCGTACACGGTGCGCGACCATGTGGTTGAGCGCTGGGTAAAAACAGCTGATTCGTATTATGAACATGACCCGAAGCGTGTATATTATTTATCTCTAGAGTTTTTAATTGGACGCATGCTCACCAATGCTGCACTGAATTTGGGCATGAAAGAAGAGTTAAGCGACGGATTGAGTGCATTAGGGCGTGATTTAGAAAGCACTGCGGAAATAGAGCATGATGCAGCGCTGGGGAATGGCGGCTTGGGACGTTTGGCGGCCTGCTTTTTAGATTCGATGGCGACGATGGATATTCCTGCAACCGGCTACGGTATCCGATATGAATACGGCATGTTTAAACAGGCAGTAGAGCATGGTCAGCAAGTGGAAAATCCTGATAATTGGCTGCGTTATGGCAATATTTGGGAATTTCAACGACCTGAATCGACCTACGTAATCAAATTTTATGGGCGCGTCATTCAAGTGCCAGAAAACAATCACGGCATCACACATCACTGGGTGGATGCTGAGCACGTAGTGGCCATGGCTTACGATATGCCGGTGCCGGGTTATGGTACGGAAACCGTGAACAGTTTGCGGTTGTGGTCAGCCAAGGCGTCACGTGAGTTCGATTTGCGCCATTTTAACGACGGTAATTATGAACGTGCGGTGGAAGAGCGTAATAGCACAGAGAATATTTCAAAAGTTCTGTATCCAAATGATGTTTGTGAATTAGGTAAAGAGCTGCGTTTGAAACAGCAATATTTCTTTGTGTCAGCTTCAATCCAGGATATTCTGCGCCGCTTTTTAAGCGCGCACGAAATGAAAAAACCTGCAGACTGGCAACTGCTGCCGGAGAAGATCGCGATTCAACTTAACGATACGCACCCTGCAATTGGCGTGGCCGAGATGATGCATCAATTGGTGGATGTGCACCGTTTGAACTGGGATTTTGCCTGGGGCTTGGTAAACAAGATTTTTGCTTACACAAACCATACATTAATGCCAGAAGCTTTAGAGACTTGGTCTGTAGGGCTTTTTGGCACTTTGTTGCCAAGACATCTGGAAATCATCTACGAAATTAATCATCGATTTGTAACCATGGTCAATCACCATTTCCCTGGTGATATTGATTTAATTAATCGTGTGTCAATTGTTGATGAATCGCACGGCCGTCGCATTCGTATGGCGCATCTGGCGGTAGTGGGCAGTCACACTGTGAACGGCGTGGCAGCATTGCATAGTGATTTGCTGAAAACGACCTTGTTTGCGGATTTCCATAAAATCTACCCGAGTAAATTCACCAACGTGACCAACGGCATTACGCCGCGGCGCTGGTTAAACCAAGCCAATCCTGGCTTGACGGGTTTGATCCGCAAGGCGATCGGCGACGGCTTCCAAAAAGATTTAACCCAGCTGGTGAAATTGACGCCTTTGGCGGATGACAAGGATTTCGGAAAAGCGTTTCGCGCAGTGAAGTTTGCTAACAAACAACGGCTGGCTGAAAAAATCAAATCACGTACCAATATTACCGTGAACCCAAATAGTTTGTTTGATGTGCAGATTAAACGTATTCATGAATATAAGCGCCAACTTTTGAACGTGCTGCACGTGATTACACTGTACAACCGTATTCGCAGAGGCGAGACAGGCATTACGCCACGTACGGTGATATTTGGCGGTAAGGCGGCGCCTGGTTACTGGATGGCCAAACTCATCATTCGCTTAATTAACGATGTGGCGTTGATTGTAAACGAGGATCCTGCCATCGGCGACAAGCTCAAAGTGGTGTTTTATCCGAATTACGAGGTTTCGGCCGCTGAGATTTTATTCCCCGGAAGCGACCTGTCCGAGCAGATTTCGACTGCAGGCACTGAGGCCAGCGGTACTGGTAATATGAAGATGGCGCTAAATGGCGCATTAACCATTGGCACGCTGGATGGCGCCAACGTGGAGATTAAGGAGGAAGTGGGTGATGCAAATATCTTTATATTCGGCTTGACTACGCAACAGGTAGCTGATGTTAAGGCGAGTGCATACAATCCGCGTCATCATTACAATCAAAACTCAGAGCTGAAAGAAGTGCTGGATATGATTGCAACCGGCTTCTTCTCTGTTGAAGAGCCTAACCGTTACCAGGCGATTGTCGACAATTTGCTTAATAATGGTGACAATTATCTGCTGTTGGCCGATTATGAGAGTTATATCGCAATGCAAGATGAAGTTGGCCGCGTGTATCAGGACCAAGAGGAATGGTCGAGAAGGGCCATATTGAACGTGGCGCGCATGGCTAAATTCTCAAGCGATAGAACGATAGGTGAATATGCTAAGAATATCTGGCAGGTGGAATCCCTAAAAGTTAAAAGCAGGTTGATATAAGACGCCCAGATTCATCTTACATCAGCAACATGCTCAATGGATGGCTAGGTACCACTTACCCTTGAAATCTACAGACGGGTGCTAAAGCAAGACATCTACTGGGTCACCATCAGCTGATAAGGTATATGGCACCTAGATGTGATGGGTTTGAGATAGCATTACCGTACCCGTAAAACGATCTCTGGTATTCACGCCACTTTCTTTTTCTACTTCATATTTAACTAGATTGTCCTATATTTAGATTTCAATGATGACATTGAAAACCCTGGAGATATCTTTACCAACTGGCACTTAGTTTTACAATATTGATCATTCCTTGACATTTATGCATACAAAATATCCTCAAAATCGCCAAAAAATACGCATGCAAAAACGATGCGTTGTGGCGAAGTTATGATATTGATTAAACGCTAGCTAGTGAAGCGCGCAATTCGCTCACAATTGTATTGTAGCGATTTTTATCGGTATCCTTGCCTTGCGTAAATATCGCGTTACCCGCAACAAATGTATCCGCGCCCGCCTTGGCAATTTCCGCAATATTTTGCGCATTCACACCACCATCCACTTCCAGCCAAATCTCACGCCCAGTCGCCTTTGTGTAAGCATCAATTTTGGCGCGTGCCAAACGCAATTTATTCAAGGTTTCTGGAATAAACTTCTGGCCGCCAAAACCAGGGTTCACAGACATTAATAACACCATATCTACTTTATCCATCACGTGATCTAAGTAGCTTAGCGATGTTGCCGGATTAAACACTAGGCCAGATTTGCAACCCAAATCTCTCACCATTGCAAGGCTGCGGTCAATATGTTCAGAAGCTTCTGGGTGAAAAGTAATAATATTGGCGCCTGCTTTGGCAAAATCAGGAATAATGCGGTCAACTGGTTTTACCATCAAATGCACATCGATGATGCCGCCCACGCGCTTCGCGGTTTCTTTGATGGCTTCGCATACTAAAGGTCCAATAGTTAGGTTCGGCACATAATGGTTATCCATTACGTCAAAGTGCACAAGATCCGTGCCAGATGTAATCACGTCGTCAATCTCTTGGCCAAGCTTGGCAAAGTTGGCAGATAAAATACTGGGGGCGATTCTATAGGTTTTACTCATGGCAGTGTCCGTTAATTAAATGGTTTAAAGGAAATTTAGCACAAACGGCCTCAATTTGTAACTTGACCATTGGTGCATTTTTTAAAAAATGACATATTCAAGTTAAACATGTCACGCTTTTTTTCTGTAATGTTTTCTTTCAATCATCTACTTATGACGGTGATTTACATGTTTGCCTTCAATGCTGAGCTAAACATTGTAGCCAAATTTAATCCTGCGTGATATCGCTATTTGCACCACAGCGAGGCTGATTCATTGCACCTTCATTACTGGGTTCTCTACAAAACAGTTTAATCTTATCAAGTCCCAGCGAAGTGACGGAATAACAAATCATTTGTCAGTTGTTGTTACATTGCGGGGGCACTTAAGGTTGCACCAGCCTTGCAATAGTAACGCTAAACAACATCTGCGGAGGATACACATTTTCTCATTTATGCTACTGCGCTTTATAGACTATGCTAATTCAATCAAATCCCAGTCCATTTATCTCAGCATATCATCAAGCACAGTATTCGCAACATGTTCTATTAATAACGTGTCAGCAAAATTAACTTGCTTGACATTCCTCGCATCCAAACACAACGACCGCTTTCACCTATTTAAACCGATAATACAATATGAAGCTATTCGTGCATAGGCTCCTGCTTAGAAATATAATATCTAATTTTTAGAACTAAAATTATAATCTTATTTTGATACTAGTTTAGTATTGAAATCGTTTCACGAAAATTCAGAATATCATAATCCAAAAAACTACTAATCAGAATTATTGTAATCGGATCTAGCGTTCTAAAGCAAATTCTTTAACATAGAATGCTTGGATAACTCATCCAGCCTTTCTATCTCAGTCTCTTTAGGGTAGGATGTGTGTTAGTTAGCGCCTGTGTTACGCAAGGGTTATCGCATTGGCGTACCGCAAGCTGGCAGTTATAACGAGATTTTTAATAGTGACGCTGCTTGCTATGGTGGAAGTAACCAAGGCAACGGCTCTGGATTACACACTGAAGATGTCGCTTGGATGAATCACAAGCAATCGCTTGAAATTACGCTACCACCATTGGCAGGTTTGGTTTTAAAGCTAGCTTAGACGCTTTTACTGTTTAATCTAGGATGTTTTACAATTTATAAAATAACTTAATTAAAGAACGAATATTCAAATGGCCGCCCTCACTACACTACCCGTCTGGCAAACACTTTGTCAGCATCAACAATCTGTCGTCAAATTGCATATGCGCGATTTATTCGCAAACGATCCTAAGCGATTCGAAAAATATAGCTTTCATTTAGATGACATTTTGTTTGATTTTTCAAAACATCGTATCACCGATGAAACTTTGCCTTTTCTGATGCAAGTGGCGCGCGAAGCTGACATTGAAAACTGGCGCGATAAAATGTTTTCAGGCGAGAAAATCAACATTACCGAAAACCGCGCCGTGTTGCACACCGCTCTACGCAACCGCAGCAACACGCCTGTGCTGGTGGACGGCAAAGATGTGATGCCCGACATTAACGCGGTACTGGCGCAAATGCGCACGTTTACAAACAAAGTGCGTAACGGCGATTGGAAAGGCTTTACGGGCAAACGTATTACGGATATTGTGAATATCGGCATTGGTGGCTCAGATCTCGGCCCAGTAATGGTCTGCAACTCGCTTAAACCTTATGCCAGCCCCGATTTAAACATTCATTTTGTATCTAACATTGATGGTGCACATTTAATGCTTGCACTGGAGAAATGCAAGGCCGAAACCACCTTGTTTATTGTCGCTTCCAAAACTTTCACCACACAAGAAACCCTAACCAACGCCCTCTCTGCGCGTACATGGTTTTTAGAAACAGCCAAAGATAACGCACATGTGGCTAAGCATTTTGTAGCCCTTTCCACCAATTCCAAGGCAGTGCAAGAGTTTGGTATCGATCTCGCAAATATGTTCGCATTTTGGGATTGGGTCGGCGGCCGTTATTCATTGTGGTCTGCCATTGGCTTATCCATTGCCTTATACATAGGCATGGATAACTTTGAAGCGTTGCTCACAGGCGCACACGAAATGGACATCCACTTCAAAACTGCGCCACTCGAGAAGAACATACCGGTGATTATGGCGCTAATCGGCATCTGGTATAACAACTTTTTCCATGTGGATACCAATGCAATACTGCCCTACGATCAAGGAATGGCGCGCTTTCCTGCCTACATGCAACAGGCAGATATGGAAAGCAATGGCAAGTTTATATGCCGTGACGGTAAACGTATCCAATACAAAACCGGCCCGGTGATTTGGGGCGAAGCCGGCACCAATGGCCAGCACGCATTTTACCAGTTGATTCACCAGGGCACACAAATCGTTCCTGCAGATTTCTTAATCCCTGTGCATAGTCACTACGCGATTGGCAAGCATGGCTACGCGCATCATAAAATTTTACTAGCCAATTTTTTGGCGCAAACGCAAGCACTCATGCTAGGAAAAACTAAGGAACAAGCCCGTGCAGAGCTTGAACAACAAGGCATGTCTGGCGAAGCGCTCGAAAAACTACTGCCACACAAGGTATTTGAAGGTAACCGTCCTACCACGTCCATTCTGTTCGATAAACTTACACCGAATACATTAGGTAAACTGATTGCATTGTATGAACACAAAATATTTGTGCAAGGCATCATTTGGGATATCAACAGCTTCGACCAATGGGGCGTAGAATATGGCAAGCAAATCGCGCAACAAATCTTGCCACAGCTCACCAATGATGAGGTTGTAAGCAACTACGATAGCTCAACCAACGGCTTGATAAATCATACCAAACAGTTAAGATAACTTAGTTAATTTATCTTAATCCGCAAACTTTACTTTCTGAACGCTTTTCCCAAATAAAAAAGCTTTGTCATCAAGCGGTGGCAAAGCCTTCATTATACCTGCCCAAACACCTATGCTGGCTTAATGGCGCTCGCCTCTTTGGCCAATTTGGTAATATAGGCCCAGTCTTTCCTTGCTACCACATCGGCAGGCGTGAGCCAAGTGCCGCCGCAAACCACCACGTTCGGCAAGGCTAAAAATTGTGGGGCACTTTCTACTGTTACACCACCGGTTGGGCAAAATTTTACATCGCCAAACGGCCCTGCAAAGCCTTTTAACAAGTTAATACCTCCCACAGCTACTGCTGGGAAGAGTTTTAAGAAATAGTAATCATCAGCATTGGCGGTCATAATCTCAGAACCAGTCGAAACCCCTGGCAGTAGCGGCAGGCCGATTTTACGTGCAAATAGACCGAGCTCACTGGTGTATCCTGGACTCACGGCAAATTTACAGCCTACGTCTTTTGATGCCTGTGCGTCTTTTAAATTGCGCACGGTGCCTGAACCCATAATCGCATCCGGCACATGTTTCGCGATCTGCTCCATGGCCTGCAAAGCGCATGATGAACGCAATGTCACCTCAAGCACTTTGATGCCGCCTTCAAGTAAAGCTTCTGCCATCGGCACTGCATCTTCTACTTTATTAATAACGATAACTGGAATTACCGGGCCATAATTGGCTAAATCTAATGTACTCATATTTCTCTCTAATAATATATTGATTATAATTTATCTTGACTAAGGCAAGATGGTTAGAGCCAAGTAACTGCGCCCTCTTCGGCCGACAGTACATTCCTTCTCATCCCACCAAACAACTCCCGACCGAAGCCATGCGAATTGTTATGACGTTTAATATCCGAAAGTTCTTCAACTTCCCGCTCTGCCCATACATCTTCGTCCACCAGCACGTTAACCATGCCGACCGTTGCATTTAAACGAATAATGTCCCCTGTACGCACCTTGGCTAACGGACCACCCGCAGAAGCTTCTGGCGTTAAGTGAATCGCTGCAGGAATCTTGCCCGATGCGCCGCTCATACGGCCATCGGTCACAATAGCCACCATAAATCCTTTATTTTGCAACACGGCTAAAGGCGGCGTCAGTTTATGCAGCTCGGGCATGCCATTGGCCTTTGGCCCCTGAAAACGCACCACTGCGACAAAGTCGCGCTCCAACTCGCCACGATCGAATGCTGCTAATAACTCTTCCTGCGCATCAAATACTATCGCTGGCGCTTCGATAATATGACGGTCTTCAGGCACTGCTGAAATCTTAATCACGCTACGGCCCAGGTTGCCTTTCAGCAGGCGCAAACCGCCTGACTCACTAAACGGAAAAGCTGCGGTCCGCACGATGGTTTCATCGCTGCTTTCTTTCGGCAGGTTTTTCCATACCAGTTTGCCCTCTTCTTTCACTGGCAATTTACCGTAGTCGCGCAAACCACCATAAGCTACGGTGAACACCTCCGGGTACATATAACCTGCGTCAATTAGCTCACGAATAACAAACGCCGGCCCACCTGCAGCCTGGAATTCGTTCACATCTGCCTTGCCGTTCGGATACACGCTTGCCAACAAAGGTGTGGTTTTGGCCAGGTGATAGAAATCTGTCCAATCAATAATGATACCCGCCGCACGTGCAATCGCCACCCAATGGATAAGATGGTTGGTTGAACCACCGGTAGCCAGCAATGCCACCATTGCATTCACAATCACATGCTCGTCCACCAGCTTACCAATGGGCGTAAAATGTTCCTTTTGTGTGTTCTTTAGCACCATTTTCACCGCTTCTCGGGTCAGCAATTCCCTCAGGCCATCATGCGGATGCACAAACGCAGCTCCTGGCACATGGAGGCCCATGGCCTCCATCAGCATTTGGTTGCTATTGGCTGTGCCGTAAAAGGTACAAGTGCCTGCGCCATGATAAGCCGCGGACTCTGAAGCTAATAATTCTTCACGCCCGACCAGCCCTTGGGCATATTTTTCACGCACTTTGGATTTTGTGGTGTTATCGATGCCTGTGCTCATTGGTCCGGCAGGGACAAACACACAAGGTAAGTGACCAAACTTTAAGGCACCAATCAAAAGACCAGGTACGATTTTATCGCATATGCCTAAGAGCAACGCCGCATCAAACACATCGTGGGAGAGCGCAATTGCAGTACTCATCGCAATCGTGTCTCGGCTGAACAATGACAGCTCCATGCCAGGTTCGCCCTGGGTAATGCCGTCGCACATGGCGGGCACACCACCAGCCACTTGAACGGTTGCACCGTGCTTGTGCGCTTCATCACGGATAATATCGGGGTAGTTCACATACGGCTGATGCGCGGAAAGCATCTCGTTATACGCCGTCACAATACCAATATTTGGTGCTTTTTCTACCACCACACGCAATTTATCATTGGAAGGCATCGCAGCAAACGCATGCGCCACATTCGCACAGCCTAGACGGTCCGCGCCTCTTTTTCGATTTGCAATTTCATCCAGGCGTTGCAAATAAGCTGTACGGGTTGGACGACTTACCTCAATAATACGTTCGGTCACTTCTATGTGGGATTGCTTCATTTTATTTATGACCTGCAATTATTAAAAACTAATTTGATTATCCCTAATGCAAGGCATAACGTCAAACTAATCATGATTTACATTAGCTAAACCACAACAAGTTTAAGTTGATTAAGGAATAACTTCATGATGATGATGTATCAATTCAACTTTAACTCGGCTATTCATGCATTATAAACACACTTCTGGCTGAAACATTTGACCGGGTGTAAATTGCCTCTACTGTAAAAGTACCATCTTTGCATGCCATGCACCCTTTTGAGACAAAATTGAAAGTAAAGTGTCAGTGTTCCCATATGATTGACGCACCTACTTGCGCAGAATTTTGACTAATCATTTATGGGTATAGATTACTACGGTCTTATTGCTATTAATATGACGTGACAATAGCACGCCAGTTTGGCAGAATAGAGCATAAATGTATAAATAAATTATGCGCCATTAAAACTAGGGGAAAAAGATGACAGTCCACGTTATTCCATTTGAAAATCTACGAAACACCGACGTTTCCTCTGTCGGCGGTAAAAACGCCTCGCTCGGTGAGATGATTTCTCAGCTATCAGCCAAGGGCGTGCGTGTGCCAACGGGCTTTGCAACAACAGCCGATGCCTACCGCGAATTTTTGGCGCAAAATGAGTTAGACAAAAAGATTAATGATTTACTTGATAAGCTCAATGCAGATGATACGCAAGCACTTGCAATATGCGGCAAGCAGATTCGCCAATGGATTATGGCTGCACCCTTTCCACCCGCTCTGGACAAAGCCATTGCTGAACACTATGCCATCCTGACTGCAAAATCCGGAAATGGCGCCACCTTTGCGGTGCGTTCTTCTGCCACAGCAGAGGATTTGCCTGATGCATCCTTTGCGGGTCAACAAGAGTCGTTCCTGAACATCCAGGGCTTGGACAATATCAAGCACGCCATTCAGGAAGTATTTGCCTCTTTATATAACGACCGCGCCATTTCATACCGCGTACACAAGGGCTTCGTGCATGCTGATGTGGCGCTCTCTGCCGGCGTGCAGCAAATGGTGCGCAGCGATATTGGCTGTGCCGGCGTGATGTTCACTATCGATACTGAATCAGGCTTCAAGGATGTGGTGTTTATTACCTCCTCATACGGTTTGGGCGAAACCGTCGTGCAAGGGGCTGTGAATCCGGATGAGTTCTATGTACACAAGCCAACCCTAGCTCAAGGCAAGCCTTCGATTGTGCGACGCACTATTGGCTCAAAACTCATTAAAATGGTGTTTAGCGATGCCACACGTGCGGGCAAAAGCACCCATACCGTCGATGTTGATTCAGCAGACAGCGACCGTTACTCACTCTGCGATGCGGATGTTTTAGAGTTAGCCCGCTACGCCATGACGATTGAAGCACACTACGGCTGCCCGATGGATATTGAGTGGGGCAAAAACGGCGTGGACAATAAGCTGTATATTCTGCAGGCTCGCCCTGAAACCGTGAAATCACAGGAATCTGCAAACAACGTCACAGAAACTTTCACATTAAACAAGCATAGCGAAAAACCATTAGTGATTGGTCGCGCGGTGACGCAAAAAGTAGGCGTTGGCCCAGTACGTATCGTGCTGGATCCGGCACAGATGCATGAGGTGCAGCCTGGAGATGTATTGGTCGCCGACATGACCGACCCTAACTGGGAACCGGTGATGAAGCGCGCCAGTGCCCTGGTAACCAACCGTGGCGGCCGTACCTGCCACGCGGCGATTATTGCGCGTGAACTCGGCATTCCAGCGATTGTGGGCGCAGTCAACGCAACGGACGTATTACGTGAAGGCGAGATTGTGACCGTTTCATGTGCTGAAGGTGAATCCGGCTTTGTTTACCATGGCACAATTGAATTCGATGTCAGCACCCAGGTGCAATCGGCACTCGCCCCTGCGCCTTGCAAAATCATGATGAACGTCGGCAATCCCGACATGGCATTCGGCTTCGCCAAAACACCGAACGATGGCGTAGGCTTGGCGCGATTGGAGTTTGTCATCAACAACATGGTCGGCATCCACCCCAAAGCCATTTTGAACGTGGACGCCATGCCACATGCCATTCAAACCACCATCAAAAACCGTGCGCGTGGCTATTCAAGCCCGAAACAGTTCTACATTGACAAAGTGGCTGAAGGCGTAGCCACGATTGCTGCAGCCTTTTATCCGAAACCGGTGATTGTACGGACGTCTGATTTCAAATCTAACGAGTACAAAAAACTGGTGGGCGGTGAGATTTACGAGCCAGATGAAGAAAATCCAATGATCGGCTTCCGTGGCGCAGCACGCTATATGGCAGAAGACTTTAAAGATTGCTTTGCCATGGAATGTATGGCCATGAAAAAAGTACGTGATGAAATGGGTTTGGTCAACGTAGAGCTTATGATTCCTTTTGTGCGTACGCTAGCTGAAGCCAAAGCGGTAACCGAAATCATGGAAGCGAACGGTCTTAAACGCGGTCAAAATGGATTGCGCCTGATTATGATGTGCGAAGTACCATCTAATGCGCTATTAGCCGAACAATTCCTGCACTACTTTGATGGTTTCTCCATTGGTTCAAATGACCTGACCCAACTCACGCTGGCGATGGATCGCGACTCAGGCATTCTGGCCGATGGTTTTGACGAGCGCAACGATGCTGTCAAAGAACTGCTTAAAATGGCCATTCATACCTGCAACCGCTTAGGCAAATATGTGGGTATTTGTGGACAGGGCCCATCCGACCATCCTGACTTTGCAGAATGGCTGGTGGCAGAGGGGATTAAATCTATCTCGCTTAACCCGGACACCGTAGTGGCTACCTGGCAGCGACTCACCAAGAAATAATGGCTATTTAATCACGGGCAATCAATCATGTTAAATCGTACTGCATTCTTCATTTCAGACGGCACCGGCATTACTGCGGGCGCCTTGGGCAAGTTGCTTGAGCATTTTCCTGGCACCAATTTTACCCAGGTGCGCATGCCGTTTACTGACACGCTGGATAAAGTCAAGCTGGCGCAAGATGCCATCCAGCAAGCCGCTAAAGAGAACGGTGCACGCCCGGTGGTGATTATGTCAGTGGGCAATATGGAATTGCGCAATGCCGTCAAAAAATCCAATGCCTATTTTATCGATCTGTTCAACACATTTATCGAACCCTTAGGCGTAGAGCTTGATCAAAAGCCGCTCACCGGGGCCGGCATTGCGCATAGCGTCATGGGAAGCAAATACAACGACCGTATGGATGCCGTTAACTTTACCCTGAATCATGATGACGGCATGACGAATTCCGGCCTAGAAGAAGCGCAAGTCATTTTAATCGGCGTTTCTCGTTGCGGAAAAACCCCTACCAGCGTTTACCTTGCCATGCAGTTTGGCATCAAGGCGGCTAACTACCCCTTAATTCCAGAAGATTTTGAACGTGGCACCCTGCCAGCTGTGCTGCATAAACATACCGACAAGATTTTTGGCCTCACCATCAAGCCAGAGCGTCTGCATGCCGTGCGTAACGAGCGCAGAAATGGTAGTTTTTATGCTTCACTTGAGAACTGCAAAAAAGAAATTGCCACGGCAGAAGGCTTGATGCGTAATGCCGGCATCACCTGGGCAGATTCCACCAGTCGCTC
This sequence comes from Methylotenera sp., assembly GCA_049643685.1. Classification (GTDB taxonomy): domain Bacteria; phylum Pseudomonadota; class Gammaproteobacteria; order Burkholderiales; family Methylophilaceae; genus Methylotenera. The sequence continues at coordinate 14,603 of JBARQL010000015.1, read as the reverse complement.
TGTTGAAGAATTGTCAGCGATTATTATGGAAAAAATACAGCATCCCGCAAAAGAGGCCGCATAAAGGTTAATATTTATTAACACGTTAATAGCTCTGAAGAAAGTAGCATTTTAGCCACATGGAGCTATGTAAACTTACCGAACTAACCTATCACCACGGTATTGCAAGGCCTAGAAATAATTGCGTCATTTTGGTATCAGCAAACCCAATTAAAAAGCTGGTTTTACTTTTGCACTATTGTAATTTTCGACACCAGAGAGAATCTCTTTCTTAGCATCATCAATATCGCCCCAACCATTAATTTTTACCCATTTGCCTTCGTCCAGGTCTTTGTAATGCTCAAAAAAGTGGGCGATCATGTCCAGACGCCAGGCAGAAATGTCTCTATGGCAGTGCAGATGTCCATATAAGCCGCATACCTTATCGACCGGCACGGCTAATACCTTTGCATCGAGGCCTGACTCATCTTCCATTAGCAACACTCCCAATGGGCGACAACGAACCACCACCCCTGGAATCAACGGCACTGGCGTAATCACCAACACATCTACTGGATCACCATCATCCGCCAGCGTATGCGGCACATAGCCATAATTAGTGGGATATTGCATTGCGGTCCCCATAAAGCGGTCGACAAATATTGCGCCACTTTCTTTATCTACCTCATACTTTACAGGGTCGCCTTGCATGGGGATTTCAATAATCACATTAAAATCGTTGGGGACATCTGTTCCTGTTGAAACTTGATTTAATGACATGCTAAGCAAATCCTATTGATGAGATTAAGTGCTTATTATAAGTGAAAATTTAGTTTAGAATTTAGTGATTTTTCAGATTTTTACAGCCTTTATTGGCTATAAAATAGTCACGATTGCAAAACCAAGTAACGTTAAAGCAGAACGTGTAAATTTAGCAAACTGCATCAGGGTAACACCTGTAGGCAAAATCACATCAAATGCTGAGAGCCTATCAGTACTCACCAGCAGCATGGTATTTTCATCTATATCATAAATATCCCGTACTTTGCCTTGGTGAATGAGCTTTAGGCTCTTGATTGTTGTTGTTAACAAAGGTGTGCTCATGGAGTTGCTGCTTCTGTTGGATAAATCAAAATACCATTATAAATTGCGCACACAGTCTCGTGCATGTTTTTAGCTTACCCATTAACTAATTGGCCTGCGCTCTCCAACTTTAATGATTTTAAGCGTATTCGTGCCGCCTGGACTGCCAATCGGCTCACCGAACGTCAGAATAACCAAATCGCCCGAATTTACCACTTTCTGCTGCAATAACACCTGTTCCATTTCATGCAGAATTTCATCCCTGTTTTTATTTTCCTGCAGGATGGGGTAGGGATAAACGCCACGATGCAGCGTTAACTTTCTGCGTGCGATTTTTTCAGGCGACAATGCATAGATAGGCACTTCGGTATCCGCACGCGACAACCACTGCGCCGCATTGCCGGACTGAGTCAGCGCAGCAATCGCCTTGATTTTCAGGTGCTGGGCAGTATAAATTGCCGCAGCAGCAATGGCTTCATCCGTTTGTTTTAGTTGATGTGTTCTTCGATGTGCATGTTGTAAACCTTCATATTCTTTTTCTGCCTCCACACACACGCGGTGCACGGCCTGCACGGTTTCTAATGGATACTGTCCGCTCGCAGTTTCGGCTGACAGCATCACCGCATCCGTGCCATCCAGCACCGCATTTGCCACATCCGAAACTTCTGCACGTGTCGGAATAGGGCTGCTGATCATTGACTCCATCATTTGCGTTGCCGTAATCACCAATTTGTTTTGTGCGCGCGCCATGCGTATCATGCGTTTTTGCAGGCCCGGCACTGCGGCGTCGCCTACTTCAACCCCCAAGTCGCCGCGCGCCACCATGATGGCATCGGAGGCTTCAATAATCGCCTCCAAGTCTTCAATCGCTTCGGCGCGTTCAATTTTGGCAATGATGCTCGCCGTTCCGCCTGCCTTTCTAACCAGAGTACGCGCCAGCTCAACATCTAATGCCGATTTAGGAAATGAAATCGCTACATAGTCCGCCTCAAGCGCCACAGCCGTTTTAATGTCTGCGCGGTCTTTTTTTGTCAGCGCATCCGCCGCCAGACCGCCGCCTTGTAAATTAATGCCTTTGTTGTTGGACAGCACGCCGCCGGTAAGCACGACACAGTGAATCTGGTTGCCTTTGACACGGTCAATTGACATGGTAATGCGGCCATCATCCAGCAGCAGCAGATTCCCAACGCTAACTTCCTGCGGTAAGTTTTTATAATCCAGACCGACTTTAAATTGGTCGCCAAGCTCACAATCCGCGTCCAGCACGAACAGATCACCCATTTTGAGCGTGATTTTACCCAACTCGAACTTGCCGATGCGAATTTTTGGACCTTGCAGGTCACACAGTACGCCAATCGGACGGTTCAGTTTTGTAGCGATCTGCCGCACAATTTCCGCGCGTTTGATATGGTCTTCCGCTGTTCCATGCGAAAAGTTTAACCGTACAACATTCACCCCCGCTGTAATCAGCCGTGCAATCATCTCTTCGCTGCTTGATGCCGGACCTAGGGTTGCTACAATTTTTGTTTTTCGTAATATCAATGTCTTACCTTAATTTTTCTAAATATTGAAATAAAAATAGGGGCTTATCGCCCCCATTCTTACTGCTGTCGCTTCAGGGACTAACTATTCGCGCGTTGCTCCAGAATTTCTACTGCGGGCAGAACCTTGCCTTCCAGAAACTCCAAGAATGCGCCGCCTGCTGTCGAAATATAGCTGACCTTATCGTAAATGCCGTATTTCTGTATGGCCGCGATTGTGTCACCACCTCCCGCAAGTGTAAATGCTTTTGTTTGAGCGATTGCATTGGCAATAGTTTTAGTTCCTTCACCAAATTGGTCAAATTCAAACACACCTACCGGCCCATTCCATACCACTGTACCTGCATTTTTAATAATCTCTACTAATTCGTTAGCAGATTTCGAGCCAATGTCAAAAATCATATCGTCTGCCGTTACAGAAGCTACGTCTTTTTTGACTGCAGGCTCATTAGCATCAAACTTTTTACCGCAGACGACATCCACTGCAATGGGCACAGCTGCACCACGCTGGCTCATTTTTTCCATCAGCGCTTTAGCAGTGGGCACCAAATCATGCTCACAAAGCGATTTACCAACCTCATGGCCTGCCGCCTTGAGGAAGGTATTGGCAATACCACCGCCTACCACAAGCTGATCGACTTTTTCTGAAAGACTTTCTAATACAGTCAGCTTAGTCGAAACCTTGCTACCGCCTACAATCGCCACCATCGGACGCGCTGGGCTTAGTAGCGCCTTGGTTAAGGCATCCAGTTCCTCTGTAAGCAAAATACCGGCGCATGCGGTAGGTGCAAATTTTGCAATGCCATGCGTGCTGGCCTCTGCACGATGTGCAGTACCAAACGCATCCATCACAAACACGTCACACAGTTTGGCATAAGCCTGTGCGGTTTCATCCTTGTTTTTTTTCTCGCCTACATTAAAACGGCAATTCTCCAGAAGTACCATTTCGCCATTGGCTACTTCGAATCCACCGGACATCCAGTCCTTGATTAAGCGTACAGGCTTGCCCAATTTGGCTGCAATCACGTCCGCAACAGGTTTTAATGAGTTTTCTTCTGAATAAACGCCTTCTTCCGGACGTCCCAGATGCGAAGTCACCATTACTTTTGCACCCTGCTTCAGTGCGTACTCAATCGTCGGCATGGAAGCAGTGATACGCGCATCCGATGTCACTTTGCCATCAGCCACAGGCACGTTTAAGTCGGCGCGGATAAAGACGCGTTTGCCTGCTAAATCTAAATCGGTCATTTTGATAAATTGCATCATTTACTCCCTGAATGATTGTATTTACTAATCCATGCTCACTCAAATAACTGAGCGAGCGAGATGATATGCATGGCGCACGGCGCGCAAGAAGCGGGGTGTACATGCAGTACATGAGCATTTCGAGCACCGTGCAACACAGCAGATTACTCGCGCAGCCAGTTATTTAGCGATATGCTGTACTAGGCGCATGAGATTACATGTATATCCATATTCGTTGTCATACCAGCCAACCACCTTAACAAAGGTTGGGTCGAGCATGATACCTGCATCTTGATCAAATACTCCAGCCGCAGGGCTGCTACGAAAATCAGTAGATACTACTTTTTCGTCCGTATAGCCCAGCACGCCTTTTAATTCCCCTTCGGATGCCTTTTTCATAGCTTCGCAAATCGCTTCGTAAGTAGTTTCCTTGTTAAGCTCTACGGTCAAGTCCACCACTGACACATCTGCAGAGGGCACACGTAATGCCATGCCCGTGAGTTTTTTGTTGAGAGATGGAATCACTTTACCCACGGTCTTGGCTGCGCCGGTGCTGGAAGGAATAATGTTCTCGAATACGCTACGACCACCGCGCCAGTCTTTCTTGGAGGGGCCATCTACTGTCAGCTGAGAAGCTGTTGCCGCATGTACGGTCGTCATCAGGCCGCGCTTGATGCCAAAATTATCGTGCAGCACTTTTGCCAATGGCGCCAGACCATTGGTGGTGCAGGAAGCAGCCGAAACAATCGCCTCACCTTTGTATTCTTTGTGGTTCACGCCGTAAACGAACATTGGTGTATCGTCTTTACCCGGTGCGGACTGTACCACCTTTTTCGCCCCGTTGTTGATATGCGGCTGACAGGTATCTAGTGTTAGGAATGCGCCCGTAGATTCAACCACGATGTCTGCACCGCCAACTTTCCAATTAATGTTGTTCGGGTCACGCTCCGCTGTAAGACGGATTTTCTTGCCATTGACCACCAGACTGCCGTTATCGGCTTCCAGCTTGGCATCAAAACGTCCGTGTACAGAATCGTATCTCAGCAAATAGATGATATATTCAATATCGTAAGAGCTGTTGATTGCAACAACTTCAATATCGTTAAATTCGCGCTCTTGCACCGCCGCACGCAATACCATACGGCCGATACGCCCAAAACCATTGATCCCCACTCGAACTGTCATGATAACCCCTTAAAAGACACCATAATTGACTGCTAATTTAGTTTTAAAATAAAAAGAGCCTCTTAAGGAGGCTCTTTTATTACAACGCTACTCGATAATTACAACACTGATTTTACAGTTGCAACGACATTTTCAACTGTAAAGCCAAAGTGTTTCATTAACACGCCGCCTGGAGCAGATTCACCGAACGTATCGATGCCTACAACTGCACCTTCCAGGCCTACATATTTGCGCCAGAAATCTGGATGCGCCGCTTCAACTGCCACGCGTTTAACGCCCGGTGTCAGCACACTGTCACGGTAAGCTTTGTCCTGGCGGTCAAATACGTTGGTTGATGGCATAGAAACCACGCGTACTTTAGTACCAGCCGCATTCAGCTCAGCCGCCGCTTTCACTGCCAAATCAAGTTCAGAACCGTTAGCGATAATGATCACGTCGGCTTTGCCGGATACGTCAGAGAACACATAGCCACCCTTACGCATTAACGCAAATTGTGCTGTATCATGCTTGATGCCAGCCACGTTTTGACGGCTCAACACCAAGCTGGATGGACCGTCTTTACGCTCAACCGCAGCCACCCAAGCCACAGCAGTTTCAGTTGAACTGCCTGGACGCCATACATCCATACGTGGAATGTAGCGTAAGCCAGATGTGTTTTCTACCGGTTGGTGAGTTGGACCATCTTCGCCCTGGCCGATAGAGTCATGTGACAACACAGCGATAGTGCGTTGTTTCATCAATGCGGCCATACGTAATGCACTCTTAGCGTAGTCTGAGAACATATGGAATGTGCCGCCGAATGGTAACAGGCCACCGTGCAGTGCCATGCCATTCATAATGGCGAACATACCAAACTCACGTACGCCGTAAGAAATGTAATTACCTGGTTTTTTGCCATCTACATGTGTAAAGCTGGGGCATGATGTCAAGTTAGAGCCAGTCAGGTCAGCAGAACCGCCTAGAAACTCTGGCAATACGATAGCCAAAGCAGTAATTGCATTCTGTGAAGCTTTACGTGTTGCAATACCTTCTGCTTTTTCGTTGGTAGCAGCAATCAATGCGTCTGTTGCCTGTTTCCAGTTAGCCGGCAGATCGCCTGCCATACGGCGTTTGAATTCTGCCGCTTCAGCCGGGAATGCTTTTGCGTAAGCAGCAAATTTAGTGTTCCAGTCGCTTTCTAATTTAGCGCCTTTCGCCTTGCCATCCCAACCCGCATAAACGTCAGCCGGAATTTCGAATGGAGCATGTGGCCAGCCGATTGCTGCACGGGTTACAGCAACTTCAGCGTCGCCTAATGCAGAGCCGTGGCAGTCATGACTGCCGGCTTTGTTTGGTGAGCCTTTACCAATAATGGTTTTACAGCAGATCAATGAGGGTTTGTCTTTTACTTTTTTCGCAGCAATCACAGCCGCGTTAATTGCGTCAGAATCATGACCATCTACTGATTGCACGTGCCAGCCATAAGCTTCAAAACGTTTTGCTGTGTCGTCTGTGTACCAGCCTTCGATATGACCGTCGATAGAAATACCGTTGTCATCCCAGAAAGCAACCAGTTTGCCCAAGCCCCATGTACCAGCTAAAGCACAAGCCTCGTGTGATACGCCTTCCATCATACAGCCGTCACCTAAGAAGCAATATGTGTAGTGATCAACAATGTCATGGCCTGGTTTGTTAAATTGGTCTGCCAATAACTTCTCAGCCATCGCAAAACCAACCGCATTGGTAATGCCCTGGCCTAATGGGCCAGTCGTGGTTTCAATGCCTGGTGCATAGCTGTACTCTGGGTGGCCGGCACATTTTGAGTGCAATTGACGGAAAGTCTTGATTTCATCCATCGGCAGATCATAGCCAGTCAGATGCAACAGGGAGTAAATCAGCATGGAACCGTGACCATTAGAGAGAATGAAACGATCGCGATCAGCCCAGTTTGGATTGGTTGGATTGTGACGTAAATGGTGATTCCACAATACCTCTGCAATTTCCGCCATACCCATAGGCGCACCTGGGTGGCCAGAGTTAGCTTTTTGCACTGCATCCATAGATAACGCACGGATGGCGTTACATAAATCGTTACGTGTTGCCATGATTCTCTCCCTAATGATTAAACTTGAAGTCTTATATGAAACGTAACGAAGCCCTGACAGAATGCTTAAAAATCCTATTCTACCTAAGGCCTTTAGTAAAGACTTAATTATTGCTTAAATAGCCCTGTTCGGCAAGGGCTTGAACCCATAATTGATGCCTTAAAAAGGCTTATTTTTGAATTTTTAAGTATTATCTTTTAGGATTGGCTTATTAATCAGAGATAACCTGACTGTTTGGGAAAAAGTTTCATGCCTATAATAAATAATAGTCAAATAAAAATGGCTATTGTAATAACCAATAGCCATTTTTATTTTTTACATTATTATTTAGTTAGCATCAGTCTATTAAGTGAGTTACTGTGGCTTCTCGTCCAACCAAGGAGTGGCACCACCGCCTACATACTGTGTTCGTAACCAAGCCATAATTTTCAAAATGGTATCGGTGTCTAAGCCGTCCCCTGAATGACCTGGCAGTTGATTATGCCATGTCAACATACTGCCTCGAGCAGTTGCACCTTTACCAAGCGTACCGCCTGCGATTGTCTCAAACATACCTTTATCAGTATTATGTTTTGTGTATTCCCATTGTGCGTCAATAATACTTGGGCCCATTAAGCCATTCGCGTTACCGCCATGGCAGCCGCTACAACCTTGGAACGCATATTGCTTTTTGCCCGCCTTTGCCGCTTCAGCATCTTTAGCATAAAGTTTTGTGTATGGATTAATACAAGTTTCTATAAACTGTTTTGCTTCTGGGGTATCAGTAGCAACAACCTTAATAACCAATGGGCTATCATCTTTTGTAGATACAAAATTACATGCCCCATCACTAGAACTGGCGGCTGTAGTTTCAGCACTTGCTCCTGCAGCAGGCGTATCTGATGCACCTGTATCAGCTTTGTTACATGCAACTAAAGCAGATAACATCAAAGCGAAAATAACACTCTATTTAAGTTGCTTCATTTATTTCTCCCGAATTATATCTATAGTATTTGTAATGAAAAAACGGCTACTGTAATTATACAGCAGCCGTTTTATTTGTTATTATTTTCTAAGTTAAAAGTTTATTTTAACCAAGTTTTTTCGCCATCACCTTTATACTGTGTGCGAATGTAAGCAATTGCCTTAAGGATTTGATCGGTACTTATGCCGTCACCAGTATGGCCAGGTAACTGGTTATGCCAAACAAACATGGTGCCGCCAGAAGTGCCTGGAGTACCGCCAGCGATTGTCTCAAACATGCCCTTATCAGTTGCGTTTTTAGCATAAACCCATTTTTGGTCAAATGCACCTTGACCACCGGAAGTATTTTTGCTCAATGATGGCGCCATGATGCCTTCTAATTTACCACCATGACAGCCAGTACAATTGTTAAAGTTATATTCTCTCTTACCTTTTTTAGCAGCTTCAGCATCAGCTGCGTAAATTTTTGTATATGGGTTCACACAAGTCTCTAGAAATTGCTTGGCTTCTGGTGTGTCTGTATCCACAGCTTTAATCGCCAAAGGTTTGCCATCTTTTGTAGAAACCAAATTACACGCTGCATTCGCTTGAAATGAAAGTGTGAGACCTGCCAATGTCAACATTGAAACAAATAAAGTTGACTTCAGTGCTTTATTGCCAAACATGTTTTTCTCCTAATCTTTTTTAATCCATATGGTAATCCCCCCAGAAAAAGATTGCATTTATAAGTAGAATTTTCTTATTATGATTTAAGGAATTTTTACATGAAGATATCAAGATTTACCGACAGTCAGATTATGCAGATTTTGAAGCAAGCAGAATCTGGCATCTCAGCACCCGAGCTATGCCGCGAGCATGGCATGAGTAATGCCACGTTCTATAAATGGCGTGCAAAGTATGGTGGCATGGACGCCTCCATGGTGTCACGATTAAAAGAACTGGAAGATGAAAACCGTCGCTTAAAAAAAATGTATGCCGAGGTACAATTACAAGCCGACGTACTCAAGGAGGCGATGGCAAAAAAGTGGTGAAGCCGTCTTCGCGTCGAGAGATGGCTTTATCGGTAGTGCAGGCATCACACTTAAGCATTCGTGCTGCCTGTGTGGCGTTTAGCATCTCTGAGACGTGTTATCGCTACAAGCCTAAGCTCTCGTCAGAGAATGACGACATCGCCGACTGGCTTATCCGTTTAACGCACAATCAGCGCAACTGGGGCTTTGGTTTATGTTTCCTGTACCTGCGTAATGTGAAGCAATTCGGCTGGAACCACAAACGCGTTTATAGAATATATCGTGAATTGGCACTGAACCTACGCATCAAGCCAAGGAAACGTTTAGTACGTAGCAAACCGCAAGCACTGGCGGTGCCGGAACAGATGAATGAAGTATGGTCGATGGACTTTATGCATGACCAGTTATCTGATGGTCGTTCTATCAGGCTCTTTAACGTGATTGACGACTTTAACCGCGAAGGATTGTGTATTGATGTTGATTTCTCGTTGCCGTCTGAGCGTGTGATACGGTCACTGGATCAAGTCATTGAGTGGCGCGGTGTGCCTACGGCCATTCGCTGTGACAACGGCCCTGAATATATCAGTGCCACCACAGCAGAATGGGCGAAGAAACGTGGCATCAGGATTGATTTTATACAACCAGGCAATCCACAACAGAATGCTTACGTGGAAAGATATAATCGAACGGTGCGTTATGATTGGTTAGCGCATCACTTGTTTGAAACCGTTGATGAGGTACAGCAGTTTGCAACAGACTGGTTATGGACTTACAATCACGAACGTCCCAACATGGCATTGGGCGGCATGACCCCGAAGCAAAAGTTAGCCTTGGCAGCTTAGTTTCTACTTTTAGCTGCAATTAATAATGGGGGGATTACCATATGAGCAACGTCTTACATGCATTTGCAGCTCGAGCGTTTGCTAATTTAACGAGTGTCTTTCTACTTGGTTGACAATATCTTATTACAATGTTAAGTCTAATATACTCCTTGTATTATTGCAATATAACCCCGCGAAATTACGTCTTCGGTACAGATGCTAATGAACGGATATCTTTTGCTCATCATTGGTCGAAATATTGACGCAGATGAATTTGGTTAACCCAAACCTGCACTGAAGGTCTTTGCCATGCGATATCATGCCACATTCCCTCCAAAGGCTTTTTGGCTTAGACTGCATTAATAGTGTTCAAATGGATTAATGAAACTTAAAGTTTGCAAATGTTAACTTGGTATTTTGATCATTTAAAACGTCTTAAAGAAGCCAGAAAATCTGGTCAGTTTGCAATTGAGATTACCATCATTCTAGTGATCAAAATTATATTGCTGTGGTTGCTATGGGCACTTTGTTTTTCTCACCCAATCGCTAAGGATGCAAGGCAGTTGGCCGTCACTCGTATGATATTGAATCATTCAAATTAGTTAGGCGTTTACTATATGCTCCCATCTGCCGAAGTAGTTGATCTCTCCCGCTTACAATTTGGCGCAACTGCGCTTTATCACTTTCTATTCGTACCCCTTACTCTTGGTATGACATGGATACTGGTCATCATGGAATCTGTATACGTCATGACAGGCAAACAGGTATACAAAGATATGACCAAGTTCTGGGGCAAGTTGTTCGGTATTAATTTTGCGATGGGCGTGACGACAGGAATCACCATGGAGTTTCAGTTCGGCACTAATTGGGCCTATTACTCGCATTATGTTGGTGACATATTTGGCGCCCCACTGGCGATTGAGGGATTAATGGCATTCTTTCTCGAATCCACGTTCGTAGGATTGTTTTTCTTTGGTTGGGATAAGCTATCCAAAGAAAAACATTTAATGGTCACCTTCCTGGTGGCGTTTGGCTCAAACCTGTCCGCACTTTGGATTTTGATTGCCAATGGCTGGATGCAAAATCCGGTTGGCGCTGAATTTAATTTTGAAACAATGCGCATGGAAATGACGAGTTTTACAGCGCTGATTTTCAATCCAGTCGCTCAAGTGAAATTTGTGCATACCGTCGCCGCCGGTTACACGACTGCATCAATGTTCGTACTGGGAATCTCCTCATGGTACTTGCTTAAAAAACGTGATGTAGGCTTCGCACTCCGTTCTATTGCTGTTGCTTCAGGTTTCGGCTTAGCCTCTATATTATCCGTCATTATCTTGGGTGATGAATCTGGCTACACTACAGGAGAAGTACAGAAAGTAAAATTAGCTGCGATTGAAGCAGAATGGCACACTGAGCCAGCACCCGCCGCATTCACCGTCTTTGGCCTACCCAATCAGGCAGAAGAACGCACTGACTATGCAATCAAAATTCCTTTTGTGCTAGGATTGATAGCCACACGCTCACTGGATGAGCAGGTGACAGGTCTGATTAATATTAAAAATCAGAATGAAATTCGCGTCCGCAACGGTATGCAATCTTATGCCGACTTGCAACGATTAAAGAATGGAGATAAATCCGAAGCCTCAATTGCTGCATTTGAAAAGTCTAAAGACAATTTGGGCTACGGTTTATTGCTCAAAAAATACACCCCTAATGTCACAGACGCAACAGATGCGCAAATTCACCAAGCAGCGCAAGATACCATCCCTAATATATTCACCCTGTTCTGGTCATTCCGCGTAATGGTAGCAATGGCCTTCCTTATGTTCTTTATCTTTGCCGCATCCTTTTACTTCATCATCAAGCGCAGTATGGAAAAGCAAACATGGCTGTTACGACTTGCACTGTACGCGATTCCTGCACCATGGATTGCAGCTGAAATGGGTTGGATCGTTGCAGAAATGGGACGCCAACCATGGACGATTTCTGGCATATTACCTACTCATTTATCTACGTCGTCATTAACTGCAGGTAATTTGTACTTCAGCTTGGCAGGTTTCATTGGCTTCTACACGCTATTGCTCATCATAGAAATGTACCTGATGTTTAAGTATGCTCGGCTAGGCCCATCCAGTTTGCACACAGGTCGGTACTTTTTTGAAAAAAATCCACCTCCTGCAATTCTCACTTAATAAGAAGATACATCATGACAATCTTTGATTATGAAACGCTAAAACTCATCTGGTGGCTTTTTATAGGTGTGCTTCTAATTGGTTTTGCTGTGATGGATGGTTTTGATATGGGCGTTGCAGCTTGGTTACCATTCCTAGGAAAAACAGATGAAGAACGCAGGGTCATCATCAACGCCGTCGGCCCAACTTGGGAAGGAAACCAGACCTGGCTGATTACCGCAGGTGGTGCAATTTTTGCTGCATGGCCACTGGTCTATGCGGCAGCATTTTCAGGACTTTATGTTGCACTATTACTCGTGTTGTTTGCACTATTTTTCCGTCCCGTCGGTTTTGATTATCGGAGTAAATTACTCAGTCCGCGCTGGCGCAACTGCTGGGACTGGGCATTGTTTGCTGGCGGAGCGATCCCTGCACTTGTATTCGGCGTCGCATTTGGCAATCTATTCATCGGTTTGCCTTTTCATTACGATGACACCCTACGCTCATTTTACACTGGTAGCTTTTGGGCTTTGCTCAATCCGTTTGCATTACTATGTGGCACAGTGAGTTTATCTATGCTCATGATGCATGGTGCTATATATTTACAATTACGCACGGACGGGGCAGTACAGGATCGCGCACAAAAAGCTGCTCTCATCACTGGTATTGTCTGTGCGGTTTCCTTTGCACTTGCTGGGATTTGGATTACCTATGGCATTGATGGTTATCACATTACTTCAGTGCAAGATGTCAATGTAGCGCTTAACCCTTTAGCAAAAACTGTCGAAAAATATACAGGTGCATGGCTCGGTAATTACTATACATATCCATGGATGATGTTGGCACCTATCGCTGGTTTTGCTGGAATAGCATTATCTTTGCTAAGCGCTCGATTGAAAAATGAACGCACTGCTTTTCTGTTCAGCAGTATTGCCATTGCTGGCATCATCTTAACTGCTGGATTCTCAATGTTTCCTTTCATCATGCCTTCCAGCACAGATCCGATAAGTAGCTTAACGATATGGGATGCAACATCTAGCAAAAAAACATTGGGTATTATGTTTGTTATTACTATTATTTTCTTACCGCTTATTATGGCTTACACGGCATGGGTTTATCGGGTATTACGAGGAAAAGTAACTATTCAATCAATTAAAGACAATACGCATACAGCATATTAAAGTTGGTAAAGTAAGTAAGGAGAATAGAGATGTGGTATTTCACTTGGATATTAGGAGTTGGATTAGCGCTGGCTTTTGGCATTATCAACGTCATGTGGCTAGAGGCTGAGCAAGCTGATGACGGGCGAATCTAGTAAAAGCTCGGGGTTTAGCTTAAAACAGATACTAGTCACTCGGGCGCCTGATCCTTTAGGCAAGTCGAAACTGTGCTAAAGAAGCAAGTGCACTCCCCCCACTTATGTCCGGAATGATACTTAACTCGAGCACGGTGACTCCCTGGAGTTCGACGTGAAGGTCTTCTATCTCGCTGGCTGCACCTCGAGGACTGAAGTTCCACTGCTGCCGAACGATTTCTCGAAACGACTGCCCACCATCCGGTGACCAACGTATAACGTACTCTTGAGTGCGCTCAATGCGGTTCTCAATGAAGTTCAGCCATATCCGCTGAAGTCGCTGCGGATGGTCAAAAAGAAGCCTGATCGTTTGCTTTCCGGATTCTGCAGCACGCCACCCCGAAGCCCGACCTTGCAGCAATGCGCACTCAATCGGATAATCGGCATCCTCCGAGGTAATTTCCACCTCCGCGAGCCCTTCCAAATTCAACCACTTCGGGTCAGGACAGGCGGCTTCTTGTTGAATTGGGGTAACAATTCGTTTGCGCATAATTACTTATATCTCCTGATCTCAAGATACAGAGACTCCTAGCCGTCAAACTGTATTATCAAAACACAGGGCTGGAATCGCCTATTGCTGTTAGTTTTGTTGTTTCAGTGCCTCTATATTAAATTATCAATTTAAGAAGCATCTTCATTCGTTAGATTGTAAATGAAAAATATCAATTGATGGGTAGTTAATAAGGGAATTAGCTTTATAAATAAGTTTTACTGTCCACAATGCTATCTGTTGAGATTCCAAATAACTGGCACAGAATTGAAGTAAGCATCTACATTCTCTATAGTGAATGAGCTAGAACACTAACATTCGTTAGAATGCATAAGAAGTTCTCCAGGACTGCAAGTATGCTTTGAACTATTGCTGTTATTGACCCCATTTCTAAAATTATTAAAAAACTGGGTCACTCCATTAGCTACTTTGCCAAAAAAACTCACTGGACGACCCTTGCTTTCAATTTCCTGAGATTTATCTTCCGCAGTGAGAGGTTTAGTAGTTTCGGGTGTTGTTGGATTTATGGGTCTAGCAATTAGATATTTCTGTGAATCGCCCCTAATGCAGTAGATACTTTTTAGCCTCATAATTGAGGTTAAAAAGGAGCATTAAATGAGCAGCAAACGATTCACAGAAGAATTCAAACTAGAAGCGATCAAACAAATTACTGAGCG
>JBARQL010000014.1:0-19838 GCA_049643685.1 Methylotenera sp. | reverse complement strand
GTCCAATCCGTGTAGTGTGACAGTGAGTTAACCGTTTTAATCGCCATCATCGGGCCTTCAAACGTACTCATACCATAGAAAGACAGTGAAACAATTAAGAAGCGTAAGATAGGATCAGAACGCAATTTATGCCAAGCGCCAGACATCGTCATAATGCCGTTAATCATACCGCCCCAGCTTGGTGCTAATAACACTAATGAGAACACCATACCTAAAGATTGAGTCCAATCTGGTAATGCCGTGTAATGTAAGTGGTGAGGACCCGCCCACATATAAGTGAAAATTAATGCCCAAAAGTGAATGATAGACAAGCTGTAAGAATAAACAGGACGACCAGCTTGTTTAGGCACAAAATAGTACATGATGCCTAAGAACCCAGCAGTTAAGAAGAAACCAACAGCGTTGTGACCATACCACCATTGAATCATCGCATCTTGCACGCCTGCATAAGCAGAATATGATTTCATTGCACTAGCTGGCATTGCCGCGCTATTGACAATATGCAACAATGCAACGGTCAAAATAAATGCACCAAAGAACCAGTTAGCTACGTAAATGTGCTTAATTTTGCGCTTAGCCAACGTGCCAAAGAACACGATAGCGTATGACACCCAAACGACCGCAATCAGCAAATCAATCGGCCATTCCAGCTCCGCATACTCTTTACCTTGGGTAAACCCTAAAGGCAAAGAAACAGCCGCCGCAACAATCACCAACTGCCAGCCCCAGAAGGTAAAGGCCGCGAGTTTTGGCATAAACAGCCGCGTTTGACAGGTACGTTGCACGACATAATAAGATGTCGCGAATAATGTACAACCACCAAATGCGAAAATCACTGCGTTGGTATGCAGTGGGCGTAGTCGACCAAAACTGGTCCAAGGTAAGCCAAGATTGAGTTCTGGCCAGACTAGTTGTGAGGCGATAATCACGCCAACCAACATGCCCACCACACCCCAAACCACGGCCATGATCGAAAATTGCCGTATAACACCATCGCTATACGTGTTTGATTGTATATTTAAGTCTTGCATTTAATTCTCCCGTTTTTGTGCTTTTTACTACTTTTGCGCTGATTACCACTTTAATACATCTACTTCTTTAATAGGTTACATGCGGCATTTTGACGCACCAAACATTAAACCTACTTGATACAAATCAATCTTCGTGCAAAATGCGTTCGCCTTCTGCTTCGACATCTTCAAACTGCCCAGAATAGATCGCCCACCAAAGCCCACCCAATACCACCAATACAAGAATCACTGACAAGGGAATGAGTAGAAAAAGTATGTCCATTATATTCCTTATAAAGTAGGCACAGCAACACTAGATAAGCGCGCGGCATTGAGCACCACCAACAACGAGCTTAACGCCATACCCAAACCCGCTATCCATGCTGGCAACATGCCTGCTACGGCTAAAGGGACGCAGATTGCATTATAACCTGCTGCCCATAATAAATTTTGTTTGACGATGCGCATGGTACGTTTTGCCTGCGCAATCAAATGTGGCACCATCGCCAGCTGTCCGCTCATTATAACAAAATCTGACTGCGCTTGCGCCAGTGGGACAGCCTGACCCATGGCGATTGAAACATGGGCACTTGCCAGCACAGGCCCATCATTCAAGCCATCTCCCACCATTGCCACATGATGACCTAGTTGTTGCAATTGTTGCATGTGATTCAGTTTATCTTGAGGCGTACAACTTCCCTGAGCTTTGATGATTCCCACTAATTTTGCGATACGTTCAACGGATTGCCGCTTATCGCCTGATAACACCTCCACATGCAGACCATTTTTTTGCAATGCTTTGATCGCTAAAACCGCATCTTCTTTGATTGCTTCTATAATCTCAAAACTCGCCAACCAGCCTTTTTCTGAGACCAGATACACTTTAGAGGTATTGAGATCTGAATCTTCAGATAATAATTGAGACGAATCACTTTCTAATTCACAAAACTTTGCCGAACCTAGTTTTAACTGACCCAAATTTGAATCGGCTACGAGTCCAAATCCTGAAATTTCTTGTACATTGGTGATGGAAAAATCAGCACTTGCCTTAGACATATGCTCATTGGCCAACACCAACGCACGTGAAACTGGATGCAAGGAATGCTGCGCCAGTGTTGCAGCGATATGCAAAGCATCAAACTGGCTAATCCCTTCATGCGTTGTTATTGCACCGATTGTCATACGATCATGGGTGAGCGTACCCGTTTTATCAAAAACCACCGTGTCTATCATCGTCAGCGCTTCTAGCGCTTGCATTTTGCGCACGAGAATGCCGCTTTTTGCCAGCGCACCAGATACCGTGAGCATCGCAGCAGGGGTCGCCAAAGAAAGCGCACATGGACAAGTGACGATCAACACCGCAACAGCCGCCATTAAAGCGCGTCCATGATCCACTTGCCATAAAAATACGGCTGATCCAGCTGCAGCCAATAACACGACAATTAGAAATGGCCGTGCGATGCGGTCTGCCAATAGAGCGAGACGTGGTTTTTCAACTGAAACGCGCTCCATCAATGCCACAATTTGTGCATAACGCGTCGATTGACCAAGTTTATCGATACGTACTTGTACGGCAGCCGATAAATTATGGCTTCCTGCAATGACGTCCGCGCCCAAATCTTTACTAACCGCCTTCGACTCGCCCGTTAGCAACGCTTCGTCTGCGCTGGTATTACCAAGCACAATAGTGCCATCCGCAGGAAAAGTTTCACCAGGCAACACGCGCACCACATCATTCACCTGCAAACGGCGTACTGCGACACGTTCAAAACTGCCATCGACTTTAAGCAACTCCACACTGGCGGGTAATCGGCGCATTAAAGCATCCAAAGCCCCTGCGGTGCGATCACGCATGCGCAGTTCTATCCAGCGCCCAGTCAGTAGAAAAAAAACAAACATTGTGAGCGAATCAAAATAAACTTCATTGCCCCACCAGCCATTCGGCTCAAAAGTAGCGGCAGTACTTACTATAAATGTAATCAAAATGCCTAGGGCAACTGGCATGTCCATGCTGATTTGACGCTGTTTGAGATCATTGAATGCATTACTAAAAAATGGACCTGAGGAGAAAAGCAACACGGGCAAAGTCAGTATCCATGACGCCCAGCGCAATAAATTCAACATATCGGGTGTCATGTCGCCTGGTCTAGACATATAAATCGGGTAAGCATACATCATGACTTGCATCATGCAGAACCCAGCGACTAACCAGCGCCAAAGCATTAATCGCTGATTTTTACGACGCGTATCTTGCGTAAACGCATCCGCGGCAGGCAAAGCACGGTAACCCGCTTTACTGACTGCGCGCAACCAATCTGAAGGTTTAGTCAACGCCGCCGACCAAACAATGCGTGCGCGACCACTGGTTGCATTCACCTCGGCGCTAAGCACGCCTTCCACTGACTTCAATGCTTTTTCAACATTAAACGCACAAGCGGCACAATGCATGCCTTCAATAGCCAAACGAGATTCCCACTCATCACTTTGGTGTTCATGGGCTTGGCTAAAACTTGACCATTCAGCAGAGTCATCCAACGCCACCCAAGCACGTTCATCCAACTCGGAGGTTGTTAATGGTGTTTGAGGGTTAATTAAAGCAGGTGCGAGCATCCGTGAATTTTACCATGCAATATATTAATATACTGCCAGTTTATCATCCTGAATGATATGGATGTTGACGCATATCAACCGCTAAAATTTAACTCGGCATCAAAAAATACTTATAAAAAAATGATTCATTTTAAAGAATTTTTTAACAGGATTTTTTGAGATTAAATATCATTAAAATTCCACGAGCAAAAAACGCTGCCCTGCAAGCCTTGTAAATAAAGGCTTGCAGGGCAGCGCTTGGGAAGATAGGTTAAATTACATTGAAAAAACTGTTTACTTTGGTGGCCAAACAACTTTCACTAACAGACCGTTTTCGACAGTATTATCATGAAATTCCAACTTCGCACCGTGTAGCTCGGCAATACGTTGCACAATCGACAAACCCAGCCCGCTACCTTCCTCACCACTACCCGCGATTCGATAAAAACGCTGCTGCACTTGCTTGCGCTCTAAGGCTGGAATACCAGGCCCGGTATCGCGCACTTCCAGAATAACGCCATCAGTTTCACGCACTGCGACCGAAACACGTCCAGCATTAGGTGTGTAGCGAATAGCGTTATCTAACAAATTACGTAGTAACAACCCCAACTGAACTTCATCGCCGAGCACTCGGCATGCGGGCCCTTCTTCCAGCAACATTTCAATGTGTTTTGCATGCGCTAAAGGTTCCACATCGGCCATTACTGTAGCCGCCAAGCCATGTAAATCTACTTGCTGATAGCCTGCGACTGCGGTTTCCGGGTCAACTCTCGCTAAAGTGAGTAATTGCTCGACTAATCTTGTGGCCCTATCTACGCCTCGTAACACATTTTCTAAGGCTGAATGACGTTCTGCTTCATCTGTTGAACGTAAGGCGACTTGCGCTTGAATCTTGAGCGCAGCCAGCGGCGTACGCAACTCATGTGCCGCATCCGCGGTAAAACGTCGTTCGCCCTCAAAAGTATGTTGCAGGCGCGCAAATAGATCATTCAACGCTTTGACTAAAGGGACAACCTCTCCTGGAACACCAGCCATGGCGACAGGCTCCAAACGATTGGCGGTGCGCTGTTTGACTTCCCGTTTTAGTTGTTGCAACGGCTTTAGCCCTGCACCCACGCCAAACCAAATCAACAGCGCCAGCACTGGTAGTGCAATAAAAGTGGGCATCAACATTTTAAGTGTAATATGTCTAGCCAATGCTTCGCGCCCAGACAACGGCTCAGCCACTTGAATCATAAATTCATGGCGCATATCCCACCGCGTCAGCACGCGCCATGGCTGACCATTGATGAGAGATTCGCTATAACCTTCCTTGTTACTCCCCAATGCAGTAATAGGCGCCGAGGTTGAACGCACCAGCAGATCAGTTTCATCCCATATTTGAAAGGCTAGTTTTTGCTCATACTCGTGCGTAACCGCAATATCCTCTTCACCGTGCTCAAAACGTTCATGGATCTCGTGGCGTGTGGTGCCTAGCAGCACCTGCGCAGATTGTGCGAGTTGGGCATCAAACAGGCGATCAATCTCTTCTCGCGACCCAAGATGGGTGAACCAAGCTGCTACTAGCCATGCAATGCCTAACCCAACCGATAATAATAGCATTAGACGTAGGCGTAAGGAGTTCATGCGCGAACACCATCCTGGTCAATCACATAACCCACACCACGTAAGGTACGGATCAATTCACTCCCGAGTTTTTTACGCAAATGATGGATATGCACTTCTACCGAGTTACTCTCAACTTCCTCGCCCCAGCCATAAAGATGCTGCTCCAACTGCTCGCGCGATTGCACACGGCCGACATGTAATAAAAGCTCGTGTAATAAGGTAAATTCTCGAGCAGAAAGTTCAACCGTCTGGCCATTCTTTGTCACCTGATGTGTTGCGGGCGTGAGTTCGATATCTCCATGTTGCAATGCCAGCGTGACCTGGCCAGCGCTACGACGCAGTAGCGCGTTCAAACGTGCAATCAGCTCATCCAAATCAAAAGGTTTAATCAGGTAATCATCTGCGCCAGCATTTAAGCCAGCGACACGGTCGGCAACGGTGTCGCGCGCAGTGAGTACTAACACTGGCACTTTTAATCGGCTACCGCGCAACCATTTAAGCAACTCGGTACCACTGAGTTTAGGCAAGCCCAAGTCTAGCACGATGACTGCATATTCCTCAGTTTCAAGAGCTAGTTTCGCCGCTTGGCCATCTTGCGTCCAGTCCACGGCGAAACCCGCTTGCTTCAAGCCCGCTTTCACACCATCGCCCAGCAGGGCATCATCTTCTACTAATAAAACGCGCATAATCGTTATATTATGCGCGCATATTAACGCGGAACCTTTATTTGCGACTCAGAAAAATCCCCTTTTTCAGCAGCCTTATGACATGCCACACAATTTGCGGCACTACCGATACTTTTGCGTTTGAATGTAGAAGCAGATACTTCATCATGTTTAGCGGTGAAATAACGCGTTTCACTAATACGTAACGGTGCAGCATTGGCGGGAATCGACTGGTTAATGCGTTTGGCGAGGCGGTTATCCAGTTTATCAGCGCTATTCAAAGCCAGAAAACGGTTAATCTCATCACGTGTTGCCGCATCCAAACTGGCATTCTCGCCAAAGTGTTTATCTAGCCCGGCCATCACCTTGCTCCATGATCTTTCCGGCAATAATCCAGGATGATAAAGCATGTGGCAGCTACTGCATTCTGCCTTCCACTTAGCATTTGTAACCATTGGCATTTGTTTACCGCCTTCTTCCATCCCGCCACTGGCAAGCAAAGCAGTGGTTGATGTAATACTCGTCATTAACACTAAAAATTGCATCCATTTTTTCATGATAGCTCTCCTTATTTTATACTCAAAAGATATTGTATGTAATCGCCTTTTTCCTGTGCGGTGCAACTGCGTTCCAACACATCTTTGCAGTTACGACCAAACCACTTTTCAACCTTAGCAGCGTCAGTAAATCGTTGTGGATTCACACTTGGCGCCATTGGCTCAATGACTTTATTCGCGCGTGTTTTGCCTTGATTGCGTGGATCAGCCGTATGGCATGTTGAGCAACTTACTTTTTTTCCATCGCTATGCAAGCGTTCTGTTTTAAAGAAGTTCGCACCTCTATCTGCTGAAAAACCTGTAAAAGCTGCATTTTCCTGCTTTGCTTGCACCTCATACTGCTTGAGCAATTCCTGCGGCGTGGCGGCGAATGCATTGAAGCTGAACAGCAACCCCAATGCAACAAATGAATGTCTAACGAGTGATTTACGCATGACCATCTCCTTGAGTTTGATTGAACCCTGCATTTTGGTTAATACTTTGTGGCTCAATTTCATATTGATAGCCTGTCACCATCGACTGAGCAAGCGGTGTTTTGTCTTTGACCTCATGCCATATCAGCGCAGCAATATGCACCACAACAAAGCCCATTAACAAGTAATAGATAATCTCATGCGGCTCTTCAAACACATCTTCCAACCAAGCCATATCGCCAAACCAAGCATTAAAAGGCCCCATACTATGCTCAATGGCCGCAAGACCAAGCCCAGTAATCGCCATCGTGATAAGTAAAAGGTAGACTAGCAAATATGCGCCACTGGCTAATGTGTTGTGGCCGAAGCGTGGTTTAGCTCGCAGATTAAAATTTCTGACAGCATCCCACCAAGCGGCTGGATGCCACATATCAGAAAATCTAGCATGCTTGGGTCCAATTAATCCCCACGCTAGCCGCGCGACAATGCCAACAACCAATGCATAACCAATATAGATATGCAACTGCCATAAAGTATCTTCACCAACCCCTTTTTCAAATAGTTCTGAGAGCCAGATAGTGGTCATAAGAAACAGAATGGCCAGGCCATTCCAAAAGTGGATCACCCGAAGTATGGGGTCGTAAACTTTTTGTCGTGAGTAAGTAATTGTTTCCATGATTTGCTCCTTTAATTAAGGGTGTGGAGCAAATAATAGATTTAATTTCTTAACGCAATCTTAAACGTGCCTTTATAACTAGCTAATCAAATTTATATTCAAAAACGTGCAAGCGTTAACCTTGCTTATCTAAAAGATTGAAAATGTTGCATAATAATCACACGTACCCGAAGATTTAGGTTATGAAAGCTCAGCATGCCAATTGATACTACCCTTCAACCCTGGTGGCTTAAGACAGGTTTAGATGACAGTGCAGACCTTCTAACTGAAATCAATGGCCTTTCTAGCGACGAAGCCAAAACTAGGCTTGCCAAGTATGGCCCGAATACCTTTAACGAGAAAAAAGACAGCTCACTAGTTATACAATATCTTCTTCGCTTCAAAAACCCGCTCATCATTATTCTGCTGTTTGCCAGCCTAGCCTCCGCGCTTACTGGTGATGTCACCAATTTTATGATCATCAGCTTTATGATTCTATTGAGTGTTACGCTGGATTTTGTCCAGGAGTACCGTGCAAATGCTGCGGCAGAAAAACTAAAGTTATCCGTATCAGTTCGAGTCACTGCAATCCGTGACAATCAACCCACCGAAATCTCAATCTCTAAAGTCGTTCCTGGTGATGTGATACTGCTCTCTGCTGGATACCTTGTACCGGCAGATGGCAGGATACTCGAAGCGCGGGATTTATTTGTAAGGCAATCTTTGCTTACGGGCGAGTCATATCCCGTAGAAAAATCATCTGATATTCCACCCGCTACGGCTACTGATATTCAGGATGCAACAAATGCCGTCTTCATGGGAACCTCGATTGTAAGTGGCAGTGCCCGTGTCTTAATAGTGAACACAGGGAATGATACTGCTATCGGCGAAATTGCGAAAAGCATTTCCCAGCCCTCCAAGCCTACGTCATTTGAAATTGGCACGAGAAAATTTGGCATGTTGATTATGCGATTAACAGTTTTTATGGTGATGTTCGTATTACTGGTGAACACTTACTTTCACAAACCTTTGTTAGAGTCTTTTTTATTTGCCATTGCCCTTGCCGTGGGGTTGACGCCAGAACTATTACCGATGGTAATTTCCGTCACGTTGTCGCGTGGCGCGATACGTATGGCAAAAAAACATATGATCGTTAAGCAGCTATCTGCGATTCAGGATATTGGCTCGATTGATATTTTATGTACCGACAAAACTGGCACATTAACAGAAGCAAAAATTCATTTAGAAAAACATGTTAATGCCATCGGCCAACCTTGCGAACGAGTGCTCGAAATTGCATATTTCAATAGCTTTTTCGAGACGGGTCTAAAAAGTCCTCTTGATGAAGCCATACTTGCCCACCAACATCTTGATATTGGCACGTGGGAGAAAGTAGATGAAGTTCCATTCGACTTTGAACGTCGACGAGTCTCTGTGCTGATAGATAACGGCAACGAAAGATGGCTAGTCGTAAAAGGAGCGCCAGAAGACATCATCGGACTGTGTACGCACTACGAATCTGAGCAGCTTGAACAAAAACCATTAGATAAAATCGCGCTTCCAATGATCCATAGCCAACAATTTGCACTTGAAGAAGACGGTTTTCGTGTACTCGGCATCGCCTGGAAGCATGTGCCGCTGAATCACCCTCACGCAGTTGTTAGCGATGAATCAGAGCTTGTATTTGCTGGTTTTGCCGCCTTTCTTGACCCGCCAAAAGAAAGTGCAGCATCTGCGCTTGAAGCCCTTAAAAAATCAGGAGTAACAATAAAAATTGTAACTGGGGATAGTGACCTAGTCACTAAGCATGTATGCAAGCAATTGAATATCCCCGTTTTGGGACTTTTGACTGGCAAAGAAATCGCCCAGATGGATGATCTCAGTCTTCGCAACCAAGTAGAAACAGCCAATCTTTTCTGCAGAGTCAACCCTGCACAGAAAGAGAGAGTCATTCTAGCCCTCAAAGCAAATGGTCATGTCGTTGGTTATTTGGGTGATGGTATTAATGATGCGCCTTCACTACATTCTGCAGATGTCGGCTTATCAGTAGATTCTGCGGTAGATGTTGCCAAAGAAGCCGCCGATATGATTCTACTTAAACACGATCTGCACGTAGTTCATGCAGCCGTTTTAGAGGGAAGACGAACCTTTGGCAATATCATGAAGTACATTACGATGGGGACCAGTTCGAATTTTGGCAATATGTTCAGTATGGCTTGTGCTGTACTGTTCTTACCATTTCTACCGATGTTACCCTCTCAGATATTATTGAACAACGTTCTCTACGACATTTCAGAAATACCCATTCCACTTGACGAGGTAGACGCAGAAGAAATGCTTGTTCCACGCACACTGGACTTGAATTTCATCCAAAAATTTATGTTGGCAATTGGACCGATTAGCTCGGCATTCGATTTTCTAACTTTTTATATCATGCTGGTAGTGTTGCAAGCAGACGAAAAGCTATTTCATACAGGCTGGTTTGTAGAATCATTATGCACGCAAGTCTTGGTGATCTTTATCATTCGCACTCGAGGCAACCCTCTTAAAAGCCATGTGAATCCGATTTTGATGGCGACATCGCTCACCGTTGTTGCAATCGCAATCTTGCTACCTTTCACTTCTCTAGGAACATATTTTGGTTTTGTAGCCCCGCCCGCTAAGTTCTATTTCATTCTAGGCGGCATGGTGCTGGTGTACTTGTGTATCGTTCAATTAATCAAGCAATACTTCTATCACAGCCAGTCAGGAAAACATAAAGCATCTTCTAAGTACTAGATGAAGTTTTTTTAGCGTTTGCTTTTATTTTTTCTTCCTGCTAAACATATTATCGACCCAATCCCCAACTTTGGCACCAACTGAGGTTCCAACACCTGGGCCCATGATAGCCGTACCAACTGCTGCTCCGGCAATTGTCGCTCCAGTAGGATAGAGCATAGGTGAATCAATCGTTCCTGCTACGTTAAGTGGCACGTTAGTACTTATGCCTGCCACTTTGACTTGAGCGTTGATACGTCCCGATATATCTTTTTTTCGAGAGATGTTCACATTGCCTTCAGCAGCCAGCGTACCAGACACAATCTTGAGTTGAGTTAAATGGTAAGCTCCTTGCATCATATCTAGATGTCCAGAAAATTGGTCGAAACGGGTTTCTCCACCAGTAGATCCTTTCTTGATTAGATTTGTTACTACTTTCTGAATATCAACACCGTAGAGCACTCCGTTCTGAATTTTAAAAGACGTTTCTAAATGCAAATTTTGCTTCATTTGCTCTAAAGAAGTAGCTGACGCAGAGAAAACAGGTTTTGCATTAAGCTTGCCACTAACGTGGGTTTTAGAAGATAACATTGAAGCGATTTGCCGCATCTCAACCTGCTTAATATCGAAATTGCCATTAAGTTTAAATCCCTTATGCCAGCGAAGATTAATTTGACCATTCGCTGTGCCTCCATAAAGATTTGCATCAATCTTGTTAAGTTTAATATCTTCGAAAGTTGCAATGCCCTTGATATTCACTTCATCAAATAACACATGAGGTCCGATGGGCCAGATCCATTTTTTTGCACTAGCATCAATAAGATAGTTTGACTGGTCTGGTTTGACTACTGCCTTAAGCTTGCCGTCTAGTGTAGCAATAGATGCTTCCACAAGTTTACTATTTCCGCCTAAATGAACACTGGCCTCAAACGGACCAAAATTCATTTTTCCTAAAATTAACTGTGCGTTAATAAAATGGATTGCTTCCAACCTGAGCCTAGTAGGCGGTTGCAATGGAGGCGTAACACCTGTCTTGCTTAATTCAGAAAGCTTACCAATCGCCCTCTGGGTTAGGATGAGAGAATCAACTTCAATATTCTTAATGACGATAGAGGACTGAAATAGCGATAAAATATCAGGTGTCACTACAACTTTCGCCAACCTAATATCATCTGTTGTGCCGCACTTGATTCCATCGAAGGTAACATGCGGCGTTGGCAAGGCAGTGAATTTAATATTTTTTATTGATACTGGCTCCTTTAGCTTTGTGGATAGCTCGCTCTCAACTTGTGGGATGTAATCGTTAAAACTGATAAAAATCGGCAGCACTAATGCAAGCGCAAGCATTACCCCTAAAGCGAATAATATGCGTTTAAGCCATTTCATGTTGCATTCTAATTTTCGGCAATTTAGATTTGTAAGAATCTTGATTCTATATCAACACCTCCAAGCTGGAGCTAACTTGTTGTGCAACGTTGCATATTAATATGAAATATATTGATTCTTACCAACATAGAGGAATCATACCAATATCATAATTGCCGTACGAACTTAAATCTAAAAGTAGACATTTATCAAATGTCCAATAAAACCTCAAAAAAATACAAAATAAAAGCGGCTTGCATCGCTACAAACCGCTTAAATATTGTCGGCCATCTTTGAGTCTGCACAGTACCAACGTATTGTAAATTTTAACAACCCATGCCCTATACAAAGAAAAAAGGACTCAGATTTCTCCAAGTCCTTTATTATTGGTGGCCCCTCTGTGAGTCGAACACAGTACCAACGGATTATGAGTTATTATAACCTATTGTTTTTAATGTTAATTTACTCGCCCTATCTCGCCAAGTCTCGCTGACACTCGTCATAATTGTCACATTTAATGTTTTTGCTAATGCTCACTCTCGGCCACTAAGCCGCTATTCATCTAGGTGGTTAATTCCCAATAAATTGAGTTCTTGATTTACAATTAACAAATCAAGCTCCGTCTCTATATTGAAATACTAAATATAGAGACGGAGAAACAATAAAACCAAGAAAAGACAAGGGATTCCAGCTATGTGTCATGAAATTACATTTATTATTATAGAGACCCATGGGTCTCTATAATAACGGTTAGCCTTCTACACCATGAGCATCTCTGAGTTTGAAATAGAGCAAGCCAAGTGGCGCGACCTCGTGGGCGGTTTCATCCTTGCGTTCGGGGACATAGAGGTAATAACGCATCGGCTATGGCGAGATTACTGCAACGGAAAAGCTCCATTGTTTAAGCCCCGCGTAGAAGCTTTGCTAGGAGCCCTTAACAAATTAGAACCAAAAAACGACGCAGTCATTTCTTGTTTAGAGGCTGCCTATCGAATGGCTGACAAGCGAAATACAATCGCCCACAACCCAACACAAGCTCAGGTGTTTCAACACGGGCGCACTGGAGAGCTACTTATTGAAATGGCGATCTCTTCAGCGACAATTGATGACTACATCGACGATGCAGACCTTAAAGAGCTAAGAGCTGAAGCCGAAGATCTCGTTACTCGCCTATATATGGCCCTGGGTTTCATCGAGAAGAAGGCCAACAATGGCTAACCCTTCGGTCAAGAGGGACGCGCCAAAGCACGCCCCTTATGTCAAACGTTAGCCCACTGCGGAACAGATTTTTCTACCACCCAAAGGATGCAAATGGAATTAATTTATCAAACCAGTCCTAATGTTACGTTTGCGACGAATCACTTCATAAACGTTCCGGTCATTCTTCAGTTCGATGACACTCCTCTTATTTCCATAGTCAAGGAACAATCGTTAGGTTTCACCACTGAAATTCCGATCTACCACAGTGACGGAACCTACTTGGCAAAGGTACGCGGAACTCGAGTGTTTCCCACAGCCGACGGAGAAAAGGCTGGAATTGCGATGCGTAGCCTCTCAGATGTGACTGCATGCGAAATGAACGGAAAAACCCTCTTCGAGATTTTTCACCAAAAAGGTGATGCTTTTAGGACGCAAGCGGAGCTATATACCCCGTCAGGATACTTTGTAAAAAGTTCAGATTCGCCCATGCCATCAGTGATGAAAGCTGATGGAGGCATATTACAGATTGGTGGCATTCAAATGAGTAACAACACATTTTCTGGCTGCCGAATCGGTATTTGGCTCAAAAGCGACGGAAGTGTTGGCATTGGTTGCAACTAAACACTGCGGGCTAACCCATTATTCAAGCGGGACGCCTAACGGCGCCTTAATTCAAACGTTGTATCTAAGGATGATTAGAAGGTGATACCAGAACTAAATCAGTCAGGAGTCTTGCCTCCATTTATCACAGAGCAAGGTCCGACTGACCCTGCGAGTATGGCTCCCTATCGCTCAACAATAACTGAATTCGTATACCGATATGCTCAATCCCCAGAGAGAATAACTGTGCTCAAAGGGTTGTTGGAATATCGTAGAAAGTTAAGGGAAGCTGGAATTACACAAGGTTTTCAGTGGCTCGACGGTAGTTTTGTTGAAAACGTAGAGCTAAATCTAGGACGTCCACCAGCTGATATTGATTTAGTGACTTTTGCTGTAAGACCCACTGCAAACGCGAATGATTGGAAAAATTTGGTTAGTAACAACAGAGAATTGTTTCTTCCAGAGGAATGTAAAACGAAATATTATTGCGATGCTTATTTTGTAGATTTAAACGTCCACCCAATACACCTCGTAAGTAGCACCAGGTATTGGTTTGGATTATTTTCGCATCAAAGAGAGTCATACTTATGGAAAGGTATGATTGAAATTCCTATTCAGTGCGCAGATGATGAAGCACTAGAGATTCTAGAAAAGGAGATTGGTAATGCCTAAAAAGCTTAGCATTGATAGCCTCTCTTCTGAAATCACAACGGTGAAGGAGCTTTTACTTAGTGCCCGTCAGTCTGGTGATATTGTTGGGGAAATGCAGCTTGAACAACGAGTCGATAAATTAACGAATAAATTACAAGCGCTGAAGGAAACCACTTTAAATGACAATAGCGCAAGTGTCGCATTATTCTTCGGCGGGCAACCCGTTTTAGGCTCAAAGGGGATAGCCGCCGAATTCGCAGGTTTGGCCCTAGAACAATTCCAAAATTTAATCACAAAAACATTTGCTACCAACGAAGTTGGAGAGTTGGGTCAAAGAGGAAGGGTACCATTCAAAGCTAACTCTGAACTAATGATAACAGGGCTTGCTAGAGGTTCGTTTGGATTCATATTGGACGAAATGAATGAACAAACGCAACTGGAAGCTTCGCAACTTACACATATTATCGACAAAGCTGCTCATTTACTCAGAGATACAGCAGCGCAAGATGAGGCAGTTTTTGAGGCTCTTTTAGAAGATTTAGAGCCAAGAACTTTGATCGCCTTAAAAGAGTTTTTCTTAAATCTGGATTCAAATAAGGCAACTGTCCGAGTAGTAGAGAAAGACTTAGACATTATTTTAGATGGCCCAGCCATACACCGCGCTAAAATTCGGACAGAAGCCACTTCAATTGAAGAAAAAACGATTGAAATCGAAGGTGCTCTCGTAGGCTTTCTTCCTGAACACAGAAAGTTTGAGCTTCGAGATAAGTCGGGAACCATTATTTATGGCTCCGCTACTAAAGAAGCCGTAGATCAATTTGAAAAAACTACAGAAACAGTGATAGGTAAACAATGCTCTGCAAAGGTCACTGTTAAAACGGTAGCGCCACTAAATCGCCCATCGAAAGACGTAGTTCGTCTCATTGAGTTTCTGCGGTTTGGCGAGTAAACACATAACAAACGCGTCAATTAGGACGCTCGCAAGCTCGCGGCTATCACGCGGGTGTTGGGCATTCCTATGACATTCGATCTTCGTACAGTTTTACCTCTGCTTATTCCCAAGGCCATAGCATGGGCAGAGGCTCAAAGCTCATTCATCGGGCAAGTCGGCCAGCCCTTAAATGACGCCCTGCTTACCGTAGCGCGAAGTGTCGGAGTAATGCACCCCGAACTCATTCGCGTGACCGAAGTCCCTTGTCTCCCACTCCCTGAAGACCTTGAGTTGCAACAGGCTGCACTTGAAAGCGTACTCCTTGGGCCAAACATGGTTGGCATGACCTTTGGTTACGGCATATACGTATGTCATGGACACGGCACTATCAGGCTCCTGTCCTATGAATTTCGGCATTCTTACCAATATGAGCAAGCTGGTTCGATCGCTGCGTTTCTCCCAACCTACCTACAGCAAATTGTTACCGTCGGGTACAACAATGCTCCATTTGAAATCGATGCCTGCTCCCACGAGAAACACCATGCCTAACCCTGCTCTCAACCTCTCCCACTTCGTTCACTGGACTCGGGCAAGCTATGCTTGCTCTCGCTGATTAGCTCCACGTTACCGTCTGGAAAGCTCACAGTCTCAAAAAAGTTCGAAGTGGGAACTCTAGTTTATAAGCTAACAAAATATAAAATCGATCAATAGTTTATATTGGCTGTATAACTTATTAATAAATCTATATGGTTAATTTATGACTGAAAAACAAAATACCTACGGAAAACTAACCGCTAATGACCTGAGGATATTGCTTACATTTTTACCGATGATTGATAAAGAACAAGCTGAAATGATTCAACTCGTTACCGAAAATTATACGGATATTTTTTCCGAGAAAACACCCCATTATTATTGGTGCAACATGTATGAGAAACCTTATCCACAACATGTGGCTGAGGTGATAACAGCCCTCGGTCATCAAGAAGAGCTTAGTTCAATTGCCAATAGCGAAAATCCTACGTCAAAACTCTTAGAATTCATGAAGGAAATGGATGGTCATCCTAGTGCTAAAGACAAAACAACGTTTACCTCTGAATTAAACTTGGCTGAGATTCCCCTTGTTCTCGCACTGAATTGCTCAATGGTATTTACTCTGCGCAGCCTCATGGTTTACGGTCTTTATCTAAATGAGTTATTAGTAATTATCCGAGAAGGAAAACCCTCTGAGCGTGATAAGGCCATATTTCAAGCTGTACGCATTGATCCTACAGTTATAGGTTGCCCACCCGTTTTAGGACGTATCAGTCACGCTGTAATGATGAATGATGAAGTCTTCATGAATGATTTGCAATTGGCGACGTTTGGTAAATTTGATTATCAAAAAAATAAAAATTATCAAAAAATACGCTGTGTGCTACAGGTTCTTATAGAGACGGGTGCTAATAATCTAAGCGACGTTGAGCTTAAAGAGTTGTTTGTTAAAGAGCTGAATATTTACAGCGATTCCAAATTTACTGCCGAGAAAAACTTGGGAGAGTTTGCTCGAAAGTTCAAAAAGAAAAAGTCAACCATTTGAAAGTGCACTTTTCGGTTGGGAGCTTTTAGTTTTCTCGCTGCGTAAGCTTCGAAATTGTTACGGGACGCATTTGCAAGCCCGTCATAGTTTTGGAGTTTATGTATGTCAAAAAATAGTAGTGATCCTTTAAAGTCTTTCTCAGAAATCCAAGGCTCAACGATTGAGCCGCCCGCACGCGCAGCGGCGGACGAATCAAGCGATGAACTTGGATTAGATACGTCGCCTAGTAACACAGTATCTAATAAATACAATAATCCTAAGTATTACCAGCCCTTAAGATGGGGCGTTGATAGTCTGTACGTCTCTTTTACTGGGGAATTACATCTTGAATACGAATCCAAGTTAGAAAAATTAAAGAAGTTAGCGCAAGCGGATTTGCTAGCAGAGCAAGCCCTCTCTCAAATTAAACTCAACAATCATCTGTTCGAGGTGAAAGATAAGGGTACAGGCATGTTCCCTTTTACCATTGTAGATAACTGCTTTCGCATTAACCTATCTCGTCGCCGTGCTAAGTCTATGCCAATGGCTTATGTAAAAATTTCTAGTGAATATCTGACACATAAACCAGTGCTAGAAATCATCAGTGATTTGACCTTAGTATTGAGTGAGCTGGGCGTAATCGAATATCAACCCAAAGTAAGCCGTATCGATTTGTTTGTGGATTTTGCCTCCACTGAGAACATGGAATCATGGCATCGTGAAGCATGGGTTACACGTTCAGAGAAAATCAATCAATATGCGGTTAAAAGTGAGTTCTCAGGTTGGTCAATTGGCATGGGTAGCGGTATGGCTGCGCGGCTTTACAATAAGCTCTTAGAGATTTTGACTAGCGATAAAGGCTATCTTGTGCCGTTGTGGAATGAAGCAGGCTGGGATGGTGAAACTCCCATCTGGCGCTTAGAGTTTGAATTAAAACGTGATATTTTGTCGCAATTTGATGTGCAAGCCTTCAATACCACATTAGCCAATTTGAATGGCTTATGGAGTTACGCGACAACGGAATGGCTGCGGCTTACCCTACCCAATGACGATGATACTAATCGCTCACGCTGGCCGATTCATCCCTTATGGGCTTACTTGTCATCGGTGGACTTTGAAACGTCTGGTGGGGCTTTATCGCGTGAATTTAGCCCACAACGAATACCCTCAGATCGTCGTTTATTTGACTTTGGCTTTAGTGTCATTTCTTCGTTTATGGCACGTGAGGGCATGACTGATTTATATGATGGCGTTGAAGCATATTATCGGGGTTTATATCATTACTTAAACAATCGGGCGATGAATGCTGGGGCGAGTTTTGATGATTTTGTGAACGAACGTATTGGTGTGAAAGCCAAGCGGTTTAATTCCATTCTCAATAAGCAATTGGCGGACGATGCAGCACTTGATAGTGAAGCTTATCGTAAGGCTTCAGACGGCGAATAATCATGAAAGATAACAACCTGCCCTTACCTGCTGTTCGTTGTCTTTCTAAAGATGAAGCCTCTAGTTACTTAGGCATTGGCATCACGCTATTATCAGAACTTGATATTCCAGCGGTGAAGTTTGGTCGCCGTCTGGTATATGACAAGGTTGACTTAGATCTCTGGTTAGACGAATATAAGCACTGCGAGCGAGGGCGGGTTGGAAAGGATTTAATATGCACCAACCCCAGCAAGGCATCTACCGGAGGCAAAACTCTCGTTTCTGGTGGGTTAGTACGACGCTCCCAAACGGAACAAGAATACGCGAAAGCGCTAGGACTGAAGACCGTGCGGAAGCTGAAGCTTACTTAGCCAGAATTCGTCATGAAGCTTATCAGGAAGTTTATCTTGGTGTTAAGCCTAAACGAAGTTGGCAGGAAGCAGTAGTGAGGTATCTCGCTTTTAAATCGAATTTGCGGAGTATTGATGATGTACGGCGCATTTGTTGCAAACTTGATGTTTATTTAGGCTCACTCATGCTCAATGAGATTACTGGCGATATTGTTTGGTCAGTCATTCAGGGTGAACTTAAAAAGGGTAACAAGCCTGCGACAGTAAACCGTTACTTAGCCACTATTCGTTGTTTGTTACGTATGGCGCGTGATGAATGGCAATGGATTGATAATTTTCCGAAGATTCGATTGCTTGGTGGTGAAGTAGAACGTGATCGTTGGCTTACCAGAGAAGAGGCTGACCGCTTAATTGCGGTTTGTCCTGAACATTTGGCAGCCATGGTTCGATATGCATTAGCCACGGGTTGTCGGGCAAGTGAGATTACTGGTTTGGAATGGAGTCGTGTTGATCTAACGCGTCGAACTGCATGGCTCAACCAGACTAAAAATGGCACACCGAGAGGTGTACCGCTCAATCGTGATGCAGTAGCAGTACTTGATGAACAGCGTGGCAAACATTCGCGTTATTGTTTTACTTATAAAGGCAAACCGATTGGTTGGGAAATATCTAACTATGGTTGGAGTAATGCCCTAAAGAGAGCAGCACTCGAGGATTTACGCTTTCATGATCTTCGGCATACTTGGGCTTCATGGCATCGGCAGGCTGGCACTAGCTGCGATGAACTGAAAGACTTAGGCGGTTGGAAGTCTCGTGAAATGGTCGATCGTTATGCTAAGTTTGCCACAGAGAACTTATCAGCAGCTGCAGCACGTATAGAAATAAAAACTGAAAGTAATGTGATTCAATTGTCACAGTTTAGTCACACAAAAGAAAAAATGGCTTAGGATATTTCACCTAAGCCATTGATTCAATTGGTGGCCCCTCTGTGAGTCGAACACAGTACCAACGGATTATGAGTCCGCTGCTCTAACCAAGCATGAGCTAAGGGGCCGTGTTTCGAGACTACCCAACGGATAGTTCCAAAACTTTAAACTATTATAATTAATCTTGTCCAGTTTCTAAAAAGCTGCGCAGGCGCTCAGAACGTGTAGGATGACGTAATTTGCGTAATGCCTTAGCTTCTATTTGACGAATGCGCTCACGCGTAACATCAAACTGTTTACCCACTTCTTCTAGGGTATGATCGGTATTCATTTCGATGCCGAAGCGCATACGCAGTACTTTTGCTTCACGTGGTGTAAGTGACTCCAACACTTCGCTGGTTGCATCACGCAAACTCGCATACACTGCCGCATCTACTGGCGCTAGTGTTGTGCTGTCTTCAATAAAGTCACCCAAATGTGAATCTTCATCGTCGCCGATTGGCGTTTCCATTGAAATGGGTTCTTTGCTGATTTTTAAGATTTTACGAATCTTATCTTCTGGCATTTCCATTTTTTCA
>JBARQL010000013.1:0-11952 GCA_049643685.1 Methylotenera sp. | reverse complement strand
GCGGTTGTTGATAATGCGCTTTATAAGCACGCAACAGCGGCAAAGTAATCGAATGATCACCGCCTAACCATATCATCGTTTGGTTTTTAATCAGTTCACTCGCTTGCGGCATCAAAGCTGCACGCATTGTGTCAATGCTGGTGTTTGGCAAAGGTAAATCGCCCACATCTTTTAAATGCCCAAGCGGAGAAACATCAAATAATGGATGCGTGGCATCGCACAGCATTTGGCTGGCGTGGCGAATAGCACTAGGCCCAAAGCGTGCGCCAGGGCGATTGGTACAGCTACCATCCCAGTTGATGCCAGCAATGGCGTATGGCTTTTTAGTACTTGCCGAGTCTTTGGCAATCGGCACGCCTAAAAAACCGCCGGTAGAAAGATAAGCAAACGCATGGTTCATTACAAAGCCTTATAAAATACTACCAATGATTTTTCTGACTCTCAGCTCAAGCTAACGAAACAATCGCTTCGATTTCCACCAGCACATCGCGCGGTAATTTAGCCACTTGCACAGTAGAGCGCGCGGGGGTGTGGCTACCAAACGCTTCGCCATACACTTTATTCATGGCCACAAAATCATCCAGGTTTTTCAAAAAAACGGTGGTTTTAACTACCTTAGAAAGATTAGCACCTGCCGCTTCAATCACGGCTTTTAGATTGGCTAACACTTGTGTGGTTTGCACGGTAATATCGCCTTCGTTGAGTGTGCCATCTGGGCGCAATGGAATTTGACCTGAGGTAAACAGTAAATCACCCACAACCATGGCTTGTGAGTAAGGGCCGATGGCGGCTGGAGCATTGGGAGTTTGGATAACTTTCATCTAGTTTACTTTCTTTAAAAAAATGATTGTTGGTGATATATCACTTTATCACCACACGTATTGAACCCATGTATTTTAATGTCATTTTGAACAAAGTGAGAAATCTTGACGTGCTTTTTAATTAACCAGAAATGTATGTTACTTCATGTAATTTACGCTGCCATTAAAATTTCTTGCCTTGCTCGAAATGACAAAAAGGGTATTCATAAAAACACACCCCTGAAATTCTCTTAGCTAGCGTATCGACTTAAATCAAGATCATCTGCACGAATCTCAGTGCCATGATTCACCATCATATCTGCCAGCGCTCGCCCTGAACCGCAAGCCATGGTCCAGCCTAGCGTACCATGGCCAGTGTTAAGCCACACGTTGGAATGTGCGGCTGAAGCTTTTCCAATAATGGGCGTGCCATCAGGCGTCATCGGACGCAGTCCTGTCCAAAATAGTGCTTTCGAAACATCCCCAGCATTAGGAAATAAGCCGTTCAGCACCATTTCTAACGTTTCACGCCGACGTGGATTAAGACTTAAGTCAAACCCTGCCAATTCAGCCATGCCACCTACGCGAATTCTGTCATCAAAGCGCGTAATCGCTACTTTGTAAGTTTCATCCATGACGGTTGAAATTGGCGACGCATCAGAATTAACAATCGGAACCGTCAATGAATAGCCTTTCACGGGATATACAGGAATTTGCAAGCCTAAGCCCTGCATCAGCGCGCGCGAGTAACTACCAAGTGCAACAACATACTGGTCTGCCTGCAACATTTCTTGGCCTTCAGCAGTCATTATTTCTACGCCACTCACTTTGCCATTTGTATTTTGCAAACGCTCAATAGTGACATTGTGGTGAAATTTCACGCCTAGCTTTTCTGCCACAAGTGCTAACTGTGTGGTAAATAGCTGACAATCGCCTGTTTCATCGCCAGGTAAACGCAAACCGCCTAACAACTGTTTTTTGACTAACGCCAAAGCGGGTTCTACACGCACACAACCATCCGGGTCTAAATGCTCAAACGGCACACCCATGCGGTTTAATACGGCAATATCTTTCGCCTCCGCGTTTAATTGCTGTTGGGTGCGAAACACCTGCAAAGTACCTTTCGAACGGCCTTCATATTGAATACCAATATGCGCTCGCAACTCCACCAAACAATCACGGCTATATTTAGCCAATCGCACCATGCGCTCTTTATTACGGGCATAACTGCTCGTATTGCAATTTTGCAATAACTTCCATGTCCATTGCAGCTGCCATAGCGTGCCATCTGGCTTAATCGCAAGCGGTGAATGCCGCTGAAACAGCCATTTAAGCGCCTTAGCAGGCACACCAGGCGCCGCCCAAGGTGCAGAATAACCAGGTGAAACTTGCCCTGCGTTAGCAAAGCTGGTTTCCAAACCCACCGCTGGCTGGCGGTCTATCACCGTCACCTCAAAACCTTTTCTCGCCAAATAATAAGCACTTGTCACACCTACTACGCCTGAACCCAACACAAGCACTTTCATTGCAACTCCTAAACCGCAAGTAATGCGTCTAGTTTATGGCGCATTCACAATATAAAGTGACTAAACAATTAAATTTAATAGATAATAAACACTTATTAAATTAATTTAATGATAATAATTCACTTAAAATTTACTACTTAACATTGATACAAAATATAAAGGGTAAATCATGCGAATTCGTACCCATGCCGTGCGTGAACTTGATCGGATCGACCACAAAATTTTATCAATATTGCAAGAAAATGCGCGCATCCCCATTACCGAGCTGGCGGAGCGCATCGGCCTATCTGTGACACCCTGCGGCGAGCGTGTTAAAAACCTGGAAAAAGAAGGCGTCATTTTAGGCTACCACGCCCGCCTAGACCCGCACGCGCTGGGGTTAGGCTTACTCGTATTCGTTGAGTTAAAGCTATCAACTAAATCAGGTGCTATTTTTGGTAAATTTAAGCAAGAGATTCTTAAATTACCAAGCGTATTAGAATGTCACTTGGTTTCAGGCGATTTTGATTACCTTATTAAAGCGCGCATTGCGCAAATGGCAGATTATCGGCATTTACTTGGTGACATACTCCTCACGTTACCTGGCGCACAGGAATCACGCAGTTATATTGTAATGGAAGAAGTCAAAGAAGGCTTTGCATTGCCGCTCAATGATAGCAACTAATGAATAAAATTGGCTCTAACGCAATATTCAAAATGGCTCTTGTTGAGTGCCCAATTTAAGAAAACAATGCTATTGTGTTTAGGCGTGATTTACTATAATTTGTGCCACCTATTAGATTTCGTGCTTTTGAGATTTGTGACTTTTTAAAGGGGATTAAAAATGATTTCGACTTCAATTTTTACCAATCGAATTTTTACTAAACGCACTTTATTAGTCGCGCTATCAGCAGGCTTAACATTGGGCATTAGCAACACGCTTGCAGATACTAGCAAAGTGGGCGCAGGCGAAGGTCAGCTTGATATCGTCGCATGGCCTGGCTACCTTGAAAGCGGCGCAACCGATAAAAATTACGACTGGGTCACAGGCTTTGAAAAAGAAACAGGCTGCAAAGTGAATGTCAAAACTGCGGCAACTTCTGACGAAATGGTTTCGCTCATGAATAAAGGTGGCTATGATTTAGTTACCGCATCGGGTGATGCAAGCTTAAGATTGGTTGCAGGTAAGAAAGTGCAGCCGATTAACACGGCTTTAGTGCCTTCTTGGGGCACAGTTGATTCACGTTTGCAAAACGCGCCGTGGCACACCGTGGGCGGTAAGCATTATGGCGTGCCATACCAATGGGGGCCAAATGTGTTGATGTATAACACCACCGTTTTTAAAACCGCGCCAACCAGCTGGGCAACTGTGTTTGAGCCGCAAAACTTGCCAGATGGCAAGCCAAATAAAGGCCGCATACAAGCATATGACGGCCCTATTTACATTGCTGATGCCGCACTGTATTTAATGAAAAAAGACCCATCACTTGGCATTAAAGACCCCTACGAATTGAATGAAAAACAATACGCGGCTGTACTTAAATTATTGCGCCAACAAAAAACACTTACACATAGATATTGGCACGACGTGACCGTGCAAATGACTGACTTCAAAAAAGAAGGCGTAGTCGCTTCTGGCGCTTGGCCGTATCAAGTCAATGCCTTAAAAACTGTAAAACAAGCCATTGCTTCAGTGATTCCAAGTGAAGGTGCAACAGGCTGGGCAGATACCACCATGTTAGCCACAGGCGCAAAACACCCAAACTGTGCCTATAAATGGCTGGAGCATTCACTAAAACCTGCCACGCAAGTGGGCGTTGCGGAATGGTTTGGCTCTAACCCTGTAGTGCCAACTGCATGCAAAACCAAAGCACCAGGCGGCAGCGATTTTTGCGCAGATAATGGCTTTGCGCGTTACACCGAAATTAAATTTTGGCGTACACCACAAGCAAAATGCTCACTGAAAGAAGGCTGCGTACCCTATAGCCGCTGGACTAAAGATTACATCAGCATTATGGGCGGCAGGTAAACAACCAGCATGGCAATTGCAGTTGAATTCTCTGCCGTCAGCCGCCATTATGGCGATGTGCGGGCGGTAGATAACGTCACTATTGCGGTTGAAGAAGGTGAATTTTTCTCAATGCTCGGGCCTAGCGGCTCGGGCAAAACCACATGCTTACGCTTAATTGCTGGCTTTGATCAACCGAGCTTAGGCAGCATTAAAATCTTTGGTGTTGAAGCCGCAGGAACGCCACCTTATGAGCGCGAAGTGAATACAGTGTTTCAAGATTACGCGCTATTCCCCCACATGAACGTACTAGATAACGTCGCTTACGGCCTGATTGTTAAAGGCATGAAAAAGCCAGAATGCTACAAACGCGCAGAAGCCGCTTTAAACATGGTCGCGCTGGCAGAATACGGCAAACGCAAACCTGGCGAACTCTCAGGCGGGCAGCGCCAGCGCGTAGCATTAGCACGGGCTTTGGTGAACGAGCCGCGCGTTTTGTTGCTAGATGAGCCGCTAGGTGCGTTGGATTTAAAACTGCGCGAGCAAATGCAGCTAGAACTCAAAACCTTGCATAAAAAACTCGGCATTACTTTTATTTATGTCACGCATGATCAAGGCGAAGCGCTTTCAATGTCAGACCGCGTGGCAGTATTTAACAAAGGCAGAATCGAGCAAGTAGATTCGCCACGCAATTTGTACACCCTGCCTAAAACCAGCTTTGTGGCAGATTTTGTGGGTACTTCAAACATTATCAGTGGCGATTTAGCCCAGCAAATTACGGGTAACAGCCAAGCATTTTCCATTCGTCCAGAGCACATCAGCCTAGCATCTAAGCAAGAAAAAGTAATGAAAGTCACAGGCCAAGTAGTGGATATTCAATACCACGGCGCGACTAGTAAAATTGAAGTTGAAGTCGGCAAACAGCGCATATCAATAGTGCTTTCTAACACCGAGAATACTGAGGAACAATTACCTAAAGCAGGCCAAACACTAAGCCTCTACTGGCCGCAGAGCCGCATGGTCATGCTATAAAATTCAACTTACATGCAAGCTGCTACTTTATCAAAATTACCCACAAATCCAATATCTCGTTGGCTTGCTAATTCACTTTACCGCAAAAATAATCTCTTTCTTTTTCTGCTTCTCACCCCGCCACTGCTATGGTTTGGCGTGGTTTACTTAGGCTCGTTATTCGCACTGCTTTGGCAAAGTTTTTACACTTTCGATGACTTTAGCATGGCGGTTACCAACGAATTAACGCTAGATAATTACCGCGTTTTATTTGATAGCACCAATCTCGATATTATTTTACGAACTCTCTCGATGGCAATCGCCGTAACGCTCGCTTGTGCGTGCATCGCCTTCCCCATTGCTTATTACATGACGCGCTATGGTAGCCGCGCTGAAAAAGGTTTTTTCTATATTGCAGTGATGTTGCCAATGTGGGCGAGTTACATTGTAAAAACCTATGCGTGGACGGTAATTTTATCGCAACAAGGCATTTTATACTGGTGCATCAATCACTTAGGCTTAGCTGGAGTGCTTGAATCTTTGCTGCAAATGCCTGCAATTGGCGGCAATACGCTGGCGACTTCAAATTTAGGCCGTTTTATGGTGTTTACTTACATTTGGCTGCCATTTATGATTTTGCCGATTCAAGCCGCGTTAGAGCGCGTGCCGACTAACTTGCTGCAAGCATCAAGTGACTTAGGCGCAAGGCCTACGCAGACCTTTCGCAAAGTGTTATTTCCGCAGGTTTTTCCTGGTGTAGTGGCGGGTTCAATTTTTACCTTTTCACTCACGCTGGGCGACTATATTATTCCGCAACTGATTGGCCCAAGCGGCTTGTACATTGGTACCATGGTATATACGATGCAAGGCTCAATCGGTAATATACCGCTGGCAGCCGCATTTACTGTGGTGCCCATTGTGCTCATTTTTATCTACCTAGCGTTGGCAAAACGTGCGGGGGCTTTTGATGCGCTCTAAACTCAATAAAGCCGAACCTAGCGCACCAATCTGGCTCAAAACCCTTGCCTACGCTGGCTTAGTGTTTTTGCATTTTCCAATCGCAGTCATTTTAATTAACGCGTTTGTAGCGAGCGATGCCAACCACACTTACTTTACGCTCAAATGGTTTAGCGCTGCCTTTGCGCGTGATGATGTCATCAGCGCAATTTTGCTATCACTCAAAGTGGCTACAGTGGCCACTTTTATTGCGCTCATCATGGGCACCATGGCTGCCGCCGCGCTTTACCGACGTAACTTTTTTGGTAAAGAAGCCATTACCACTATGCTGATTTTGCCCATCGCCCTGCCTGGCATTATTACGGGCATTGCCTTACTTTCTGCCATGAACATACTGGCGATTGACCCAGGCTTTTGGACAATAGTTGTCAGCCATGCCACGTTTTGTGTGGTGATGATTTACAACAACGTAGTCGCCCGTTTTAGGCGCATGCCACATAGTTTGGTAGAAGCTTCCATGGATTTAGGTGCCGATGGTTTTACGACGTTTAGGTACATCATCCTCCCACAGCTCGCCACCGCCTTGCTGGCAGGCGGCTTGCTAGCATTTGCGCTATCTTTTGACGAGTTAATTGTGACTATTTTTACCGCAGGCCATGAAGTGACATTACCCATTTGGCTTCTCAACCAACTCGCCCGCCCGCGCGACGCAGCCATCACCAACGTGGTCGCTATGATGGTCATGCTCATTACCGCAATACCGATAATCGCCGCCTATTATTTAACACGTGGCACAGAAAGCATTGCAGGTAGCAGTCGTTAATTTTGTATCATTTTTAAGAGGGTCAAGAAAATGCAAGATATTCAAACTCAATTATTCATTAACGGGAAATTTGTTAAAGGCGAAGGCGCATTAATCAGTGTACTAAACCCAGCCACTGGCGCAGAAATCACCCAAATTGCAGAAGCTTCATTGGCACAAATTGAAATGGCTGTAAGTGCTGCGGCAACGGCTTTTAAAAGCTGGAAAAAAACCACGCCGCGTGACCGTGCAACGATGTTACTAAAGCTTGCAGATGCTATTGAAAACGATGCCGTAAGCTTTGCTGAGCTTGAATCGCTTAACTGCGGCAAACCTTATTTGGCGGCTCTGAATGATGAAATCCCTGCGGTGGCAGATGTATTTCGCTTCTTTGCGGGCGCGGTACGCAACATGACAGGCTCACTTGCAGGCGAATATTTAAGCGGCCACACAAGCATGGTTCGGCGCGACCCGCTTGGCGTGGTTGCTTCCATTGCTCCGTGGAATTACCCACTAATGATGGCGGCTTGGAAGCTCGCTCCTGCTTTGGCTACGGGCAATACCATTGTTTTGAAACCATCTGAAATGACACCGTTGACCACACTCAAACTAGCGCAATTGATTGCAGAAATATTTCCGGCTGGCGTGGTGAATGTCATTAACGGGCGTGGTGAATCAGTTGGTGCGCCAATGATTTCACAGCCGCAAGTGCAGATGATTTCAATTACGGGCGATATTTCAACGGGTCAAAAGATTATGGAAGTGGCCGCCAAAAGCGTAAAGCGCACGCACTTAGAGCTAGGTGGCAAAGCGCCCGTCATTGTGTTTGATGATGCGGATTTGGCTGCCGTGGTTGAAGGCGTGCGCACCTTTGGCTTTTATAACGCAGGGCAAGATTGCACCGCGGCTTGCCGCATTTATGCAGGTAAAAAAATCTACGAAAAACTGGTAGCGGATCTCTCTTCGGCAGTTGCTACGATTAAAACTGGCGAGCAAAAAATGGCTGGTGTAGAAATGGGGCCGTTAATTTCTGCGAGGCAACGTGAGCGTGTAGCTGGATTTGTAGAACGCGCGACTGCGCAAAAACATATTGAGATCACCACTGGCGGAAAAATGCTAGCTGGAAATGGCTTTTTCTACGCGCCAACCATTGTTGCAGGCGCCTTGCAGGCCGATGAAATTGTTCAAAAAGAAATATTTGGCCCTGTAGTTTCTATCACGCGTTTTGAAGATGAAGAACAAGTAGTGAATTGGGCAAATGAATCCGAATACGGCTTGGCCAGCTCAGTATGGAC
This sequence comes from Methylotenera sp., assembly GCA_049643685.1. GTDB lineage: Bacteria > Pseudomonadota > Gammaproteobacteria > Burkholderiales > Methylophilaceae > Methylotenera. The sequence continues at coordinate 3,574 of JBARQL010000013.1, read as the reverse complement.
AAGTGACGTATCGCGCGCCATGCGGGTATCTGCGGAATTGCAATATGGCTGCACATGGGTGAATACGCACTTTATGCTGGTGTCAGAAATGCCCCATGGTGGCATGAAAAAATCAGGCTACGGTAAAGATATGTCCATGTACGCGATTGAGGATTACAGCGTAGTGCGGCATGTGATGGTGAAACTTTAGGCCACTTTTTTAATAAAATTCACACTAAAATTCACCGAGAGAAAATGACTGCCCTGCGAGCCTTTATTTATAGGGCTCGCAGGGCGTCAATAAGAACTGGTTAATTTAGCGGTATTTATCTCAATAAATGCTACTTATTTTAATGCATTAATTCGCCGCTTTAAATTTCTCAAATGCTTCCTCTCTTATTTTAGCTATTTTACTATCTAGCGTTTCTGGTGCTGTTAACCGACTAAAATCATCAGCTGCAAGAAATAATGATCGGTCATTTCGCATAGCACCGTCCACTAACGACATAGAAGCTTTATTGGGATTTGCATATTTTGTGGCATTGGTAATGCCTGCATGCACTTCTGGCCGAAGAATGTAGTTAATAAACAAATGTGCATTATTGGGGTGTTTTGCATCTTTAGGAATCGCCATACTATCCATAAAGAGCAATGCGCCTTTTTCAGGGAATACTGGCGCAATATTTTGCCCACTTCCATTTTTGATTGCCTGACTACGGGCACGATAAAAGTCGCCACCCCAACCAATCGCCACACAGGTTGATTTATCAACGAGTTTTTCAGCTTGCCCTTCCGAAGTGATCGTCTTGATATCTGCTCGCACTTTTTTTAGCATATCAGTCGCTGCCGCGTAATCTGCAGCATTGTTACTAAAAGCTGGCTTACCAATGTAATTAAGTGCAATTGGCATAATGTCGGTAGGCGAATCTAAAACCATAATGCCACAGGATTTAAGTTTGGCCGTGTAGGTTGGGTTAAATACAAGTTCCCATAAGTTTTTCGGCATTGGTGTTTTGCCTATCGCTTTGATGACTTTATCGACATCGAGACCGATGGTCGTGTAACCCCATAACCAACCCGCCAGATAGGCGTTGTCTGGATCCGCTTTTTTCATTTTCTCTAAAATTTCAGGATCAAGATTTTTTAAGTTAGGTAATTTATTTTATCAAGCTTCAATAGCAGCCCGCTCTCTATTTGCGCTTTTGCCCAATCAGAAGAAGGCATAACCACATCGTAGCCAGATTTTTTAGCACGTAATTTTTCATCTAATGCCTCGTTACCATCATATGTATCGTAACGCACTTTAATACCGGTTTCTTTTTCAAAATTTGCAATGGTATCGGGCGCAATATAATCAACCCAGTTATACACATTGAGTACTTTTTCCTCTTCTTTCGCAACGCTTGTACTTGCAAAACCCATGCTAATCGTAGCGCCAAGCAAAACGGCTAAAAGCCTACTTTCAGTATTCATTTTAATATTCCTCCATAATTGTTACTATCATCACCAGACTGAGTTTAAGCAAAAATTATGCCGCCTTCCATGTTTTTAACCCTCATCTCCTGCCAAAGGTGCAAAAAACCCGGTTCCCGACGTTAAAGTCTAACTCACATTAACAGCGACGAGTGAAAACCTAACGGATGATTGTTTAGAATGTGTCATATTTGGTCAATTTTTTAACAGTTAATGTAAACACTGCCGGCTTAACAGAGGAAAAGTATAGGCAATAAGCATGCGCAAACTGTCCATAAAATTAACATAAAATTAAAACGTAGGCGGGCTACATGAACTGACTAAAGTACATGGCACATTACCCACATTACGAAAGCGATGTGGCTGATGACTATCAAAATAATAGGCATCACCCGCGCCGAGTACCCGCGTAGATTCGCCCACTGTCACTTCCAGTCTGCCTGAAAGTATCACTGCGCCCTCTTCACCTTCATGCTGAAGCATCACTAAGCCAGTATCTGCGCCCACTTCATAGGTTTCATAAAGTATTTGCAATGCATGGCCCGCGCGTGCTGAGCCTATTTGGCGATACGAAATGCCTGCGCCACCACTAATTTCGGTGAGTTCCTGCGCACGATAAAATACTTCGCTTTTCATCCCTGGCAACTGGTCAGAAAAAAACTCCGCCAGCGTCATGGGAATGCCGGCAAGAATACGCTTCAGCGCACTGACTGATGGACTGGTATTGCCAGATTCAATCAGTGAAATAGTGGCGTTGGCGACGCCTGCTTTTTTTGCCAATGCCCGTTGCGATAACTGATGCCGTAATCGCACAATCCGCAATCGCACTCCTAACTCTGTTTCCATCAAAGATTATCTCTTGCCAAGTGTTTAAAGTGTTAAATATACAATAACATTGTAAAAATTAAAAACTTTAAAATCAAATAGTTAAATATTTAAAAAACCACGCTTGACAGCACATACTAAACACTTAAAGATGTGAACAAACTAGTAGTTATAAACTCTAGTCATTATAAAATTATTCGGATTCAGCGATGACAGAGAACACACAAGTACACTTACCAAACCTTTCCAATTACTGGGTGCCATTTACCGCAAATCGCCAATTTAAATCCATGCCACGTTTATTTAAAGCGGCAACAGGAAATTACTACACAGCGATGGATGATAGACAAATACTCGACGGCACGGCAGGCTTGTGGTGCACTCCCGCAGGGCACGGACGTAAAGAAATTGCTGAAGCGGTGGGAAAACAATTACTGACGCTTGATTACGCGCCAGCATTTCAATCTAGCCACCCATTGGCCTTTGAAGCAGCAAGCCGCGTGGCAGACTATATGCCGGCAGGGTTAGATAGAATTTTCTTTACCAATTCCGGTTCAGAATCTGCTGATACTGCGTTAAAAATCGCATTGGCATATCATCGCGTGTGTGGCAATCCGTTACGCAACAAGCTAATCGGCCGTGAACGCGGTTATCATGGCGTGAATTTTGGCGGCATTTCTGTGGGTGGCATTGCGGGTAATCGCAAAGCGTTTGGTAATGGCTTGAACGGTGTGGATCACATTCGCCATCCGTTGGACATCGCTAATAATGCGTTCACCAAAGGCGTGCCACAAGATGGCGGCGTAGCATTAGCGAACGAATTTGAGCAACGTATTTTAACTTTACATGACCCTTCCACCATCGCTGCGCTGATTGTAGAACCCATGCAAGGTTCAGCGGGCGTGATTGTGCCGCCTGCTGGCTATTTAAAACGTTTGCGAGAAATTTGCACCAAGCACGGTATTTTGTTGATTTTTGATGAGGTGATTACGGGCTTTGGGCGCTTAGGCACAAAATTTGGCGCGGATTATTTTGATGTCATTCCAGATATTATCACCTGCGCCAAAGGCCTGACCAACGGCGTTGTGCCGATGGGCGCGGTGGCGGTAAAGTGTGAAATTTACGATGCGTTTATGGAAAACTCGCCCGCTGGTGCTATTGAGTTACCGCATGGCTACACGTATAGCGCGATTCCTATTGCTTGCGCGGCCGCCATCACCACGCTAGATATTTTTAAAACTGAGCAGTTAGAAAGCCGCGCTGCCAATTTAAGCCCTTATTTTGAGCAAGCTGCGCA
>JBARQL010000012.1:0-5150 GCA_049643685.1 Methylotenera sp. | reverse complement strand
AGGCGTCAATAGCGACAATAAAATTAGTAATGCGCAGTTTTCAAATGCACAATTCGCGGGCGGTGGTGCCGGCGCAAGCGGTACAACGGATTTTCGCACCAGAACCGATGCTGGTCTGAACCTGAATTTGAATCTACGTGCAGAATATCCGCTTTATGATGCGGCACGTAATGGCTCGGCCACGCAACTCAACAAACAAGCGCAGATTGCCGAAGTACAATTAACCCTAAACGAACAGCAACTAATGCAACGTGTGGCACAGGTTTATTTTGATACTTTGATGTCGGCGGATGCGCTATCAACACTTAAGTCTCAGCAGGTGGTAGTTACCGAGGCCCTGGCGAGTGCCCAGTCACGCTTTAAGGAGGGTGACGTTGCGGTGATTGATACCCATGAAACACAGGCACGCTATGATTTGCTTGCTTCGCAGGTGCTTGAAGCGGAGAGCAATTTCCAGCTTTCTCGCGCAGCTTTGGCTGATATTACCGGCAATGAGGCTGCTGCACTAGTGTCGTTGCCACAAAAAGCGAAATTGCCAAGTGCCGTTAGTGGCGATTTGCAAAGCTGGCTGGCGCGTGCCAAAAGCAACCATCCATCAATACATGCACAACAACTGCAAGAAGAAATTGCACACGCCGAAAGTGGGAAATTTCAAGCGAAATTTTCCCCTGTCGTTAATCTGGTGGCACTGGCGGGTGGTGATCATTTGCAAGGTTTGAGTGTTAATGATGCCCATGTTACCAATCGTCAAGTGAGTCTTGGCGTGCAGTTGTCTATTCCACTTTATAGCGGCGGCATGCGCGAAGCCCGTTATCAAGAAGCGCTAGCACTTGAGGACAGGACTCGTAATCAAACTGAATTCGTACGTCAGCAGGCCACCCGCGAAGCAAGGACTGCATGGCTCGCAGTCACTACAGGACTAGGACAGGTCAAGGCTTTAGAGCAAGCAGAGCGTTCTGCAGAAATCAAACTTGATTCCACCCGCCTAGGGCGTGATGTAGGTGACCGCACTACACTTGATGTGCTGAATTCGGAGCAAGAGCTTTACAACACACGCCTTGCTCTCTATCGCAGCCGTTATCAAACGCTGCTTGCACTATTAAACCTTTCGGCTGCGGCTGGCGAATTGAGTGAAGCTCGTTTGCAAGAAATCAATCTGTTGCTTACATCTAAATAAAAATTACAAAAGGATAGAGATAAAAATGACCAATCAATACTTTTTTAAAAGCGTTTCAATTATGGCGACTTCAGCTGCGCTATTGTTAGCAGGTTGCCAGCCTTCTAATATTGCTTCAATGACGCCTAATGAGGCTGCAAAAATGTTCTATGAGCAAAAAGCAATTATTGTAGATGTGCGTGAAGATAGCGAATGGAAAGCGCAACATATTGCCGGTGCGATACATATTCCGCTGGCACAAGTTGCAGGTAGGCTAAGTGAGCTTGCACAATATAAAGACCGCAATGTAGTCGTGCAATGCCGCAGTGGCAAGCGTTCTGCAAAGGCTGCCAGCACGCTGCAAGATGCTGGTTTTACCAAGGTTTACAACCTGACAGGCGGTATTATTGCCTGGGATAAAGACGGGTTTGGCAACGACGAGATCTAATTTGTAGAAGTATGAAAATGAACAACATAATCTTAAAAACAGCTTTAGTGTTACTTGTAGTAACAGCGCCGGCCTGTGCTACTAAAATTACTGACGAAGCAGCAACCGTAAAGTATTTGGATGAAAGCCGCAACACTGCAATGGAGTTCAGAAAAAAACTGATGGGTGTGCAAAAAGTCCAGCTGGAAAGCGTGGGCGCAGAGAACGCCACCCCAGTATGCAAGGTCATTGCTCCTGCACTGGCGGCGGAATATTCCCAAGATGGCCGAGTTTTCAAGCGAGTATCTCTGAAGGCGCGGAACAAACAAGTAGGCACACCTGACGCTTGGGAAAAAGAAGTGTTAGTGGGTTTTGATAAAGCTCAGCGTGAAGGTAAGCCAGTAGATACGATGGAAGCTTCTACTGTGAGTAAAGATGCGGATGAGCGTTGGTTTCGCTATATGAAAGCGATTCCTACCCAGCCACAATGTTTGCAATGCCACGGTAAACCTGCTGACATATCAGCGGGCATGAAAGCAGTGCTGGCAAAGGAATATCCTGAAGATATGGCGACTGGTTACAGTGTTGGAGAAGTTCGTGGTGCGATTTCAATCAAACGTAAGGTCAACTAAATATTAGCTTGTTATAGTAGAAAAATAAAACTTCAATAATTTAGTGTTTTTAACTAAGGGAATAGAATATGGCACATATCGTTATCATGGGGGCTGGCGTAGGCGGAATGCCCACAGCCTATGAATTAAAAGCCAAAGTTGGCAACAAACACCAAGTGACTGTAGTCAACTCTGTAGATTACTTTCAGTTTGTGCCGTCTAACCCTTGGCTTGCGGTGGGCTGGCGAACTCGTGAGAAAATCACTTTCCCGATACGCCCATACTTAGAGAAAAAAGGCATCAATTTTATTGCTCAACCTGTGACTAAAATCGATGCGGAAAATAACGCTTTGCAATTAGCTGATGGTCAAAACCTTGCTTATGATTATCTTGTCATTGCCACTGGACCTAAACTGTCATTTGAAGAAGTGCCTGGTTCAGGCCCTAATGGTGGTTTCACGCATTCAATCTGCTCAGTCGACCATGCTGAAAAAACATGGGATGCTTACCAAGAATTTCTTAAAGATCCAGGCCCGGTGATTATTGGCGCCATGCCAGGGGCAAGCTGCTTTGGCCCTGCTTATGAGTTCACCTTTATTATGAATACGGATTTGCGTAAGAAGAAAATCCGCAACAAAGTGCCTATCACGTATATCACTAGCGAGCCTTATATTGGCCATTTAGGCTTAGGTGGTGTAGGGGATTCAAAAGGCATGCTGGAATCTGAATACCGTAATAATGACGTTAAATGGATTACCAATGCTAAAGTAACAAAAGTTGAAGAAGGTAAAATGTTTGTCGCTGAGCATGATATGAATGGCGTAGTCATTAAAGAACACGAGCTACCATTCAAGTTCTCCATGATGTTGCCAGCATTTAAAGGCGTTGACCCGGTCGCGGCAGTTGAAGGCTTATGTAACCCAAGAGGCTTCGTATTAATTGATGAACATCAGCGCAGCAAAAAATATAAAAATATTTTTTCCGCAGGCGTATGTGTCGCTATCCCTCCAGTAGAAGTGACGCCCGTGCCAACAGGTGCGCCAAAAACAGGTTATATGATTGAGTCGATGGTGACAGCGCTGGTGCATAACATTGTGTCGGATTTAAACGGACAAGTAGCGGATGCTAAAGGTACATGGAACGCGATTTGTCTCGCAGATATGGGCAGCACAGGTGCGGCATTTGTGGCATTGCCGCAAATTCCACCACGCAATGTGAACTGGATCAAAAAAGGCAAATGGGTACATTTAGCGAAGATTGCTTTCGAGAAATACTTCATCTATAAAATGAAAAAAGGTAGCTCAGAACCTATCTATGAGAAATATGTTCTGAAGGCGATGGGAATAGAGAAGCTAGACTAAAAATTATTTCTGGAATAATTCCAGAAATTATTAAAGCTTTGATTGCTTGAAGTCTCAGTTGATTTTAATTGAAGCTGCAGCGCGTGTCACTGCAACGTATGAACCTAGCCATCCTATGGCGATCGCAGCACTTAGAAGGCCAGCAAATAACAGTGGATTCAGTAAAGGCAAGCTAAAATCACTGTTATATAAGTGGGATAATTGCGCCAGTGATCGATTGAATAGCATCACAATCGCCATCAGCATGATGATGGCTAATACGCCGCCCAATAAACCGTAACAAATGCCTGCATACAAAAAAGGTTTACGAATAAAGCTATTGGTCGCGCCTATCAGTTTACTGACGACGATTTCATCTTTTTGTGTGAGAATTTGCATGCGCACGGTATTGCTGATGATAATCAGCAAGGCAACCGCCAGTAAACTGGCAACGATGAAGATGATTTGTTTGCCTAAAGCCAGTAGTGCAGATAATCGTTTGACCCATTCGGTGTTGAGTAAGGCCTGTTCCACCTTAGGCAAATTTCTGAGCTCATTTTTGAGTGCTTCAAGGTCTTCAGGCTTGGTAGACTTCGCCTGAATCAAAAAAGCATCAGGCAGCGGATTTTTACCTAGCTCATTGATAACATTATTTGACTCAATATTGTTTTCAGCTTTTGCTTTCAGCTGTTGCCATGCATCGTCTTTCGACACAAATTTAAACGCTTTAATCGCTTCATTGTGCGCTAATGCGTTTTTAACTTGTGCGACTGCGTCACCGTCGGCCTCCAAATTCATAAAAACGCTGATTTCGTTTTCGTCTTGTATGTGATTGGTAAAAGATGAAATATGATTGACGCCCATATAAAATAAGCCAGGAACACACAAAGCCGCGGCAATTACCAAGCTGATCATGAAGGTAGAAAGTGCATTTTGACGCATACGTCCCAACACCAGCTTGAGCGCTTGTAGATGCTGATTGAAGGTAGCACTGATGATATTCGTACTCATGATTTTAAATTTTCAGTCGGCAAAAAACTGCTTTGTTTTAACTCGCCGTGATCCAAATGCAGCACGCGATTTTGCATAACGTTTCGATTGAGCGCGTCATGTGTCGCCATAATCACCGTGACGCCAACTTGGTGAAACGCCTGAAAAATATCCATAATATCGGCCGCATAACTGGCATCCAGGTTACCTGTCGGTTCATCCGCAATGAGAATCGATGGACGGCTGACTACCGCGCGCGCAATGGCTAGCCGTTGCTGTTCGCCGCCAGATAATGTGATGGGCATGGCTTTTTCTTTATGTAATAAACCCACTTTATCAAGCGCGGCACGCACTCTTTTGGCAGCTTCCAGCCCAGTCACACCGTTAATGTGTAAGGGTAAAATCACATTTTCAAAACAATTGCGGTCATACAGCAATTTATGGTCTTGGAAAATCAAGCCAAACCGACGGCGCATGAACGGAATAGCAGACTCTTTCAGTTTGCTTATATTTTGGTTGGCCACTAATACCGTGCCGCTAGTCGGCCGCTCAATGGCCGCAATCAGCTTGAGCAACGTACTTTTTCCTGCGCCAGAATGCCCCGTGACAAACACAAACTCACCTGC
>JBARQL010000011.1:0-24137 GCA_049643685.1 Methylotenera sp. | reverse complement strand
GCTTAAATTCTACGGGGAATTGCGTTTTAATCTCGCTTGCCAGCGCAAGCTCGTCAAGGTGATTGAGCACAAACCATCGCTGATTATTCGTTAACCATTGTTGATGCAAATGCAACATGAACACATCAATTTTCTTAGAAGCTTCCATAATCACATGCGTGCTGACTTCGCTAACATTGGATGCCACATCATAATTTAATGCACATTTTTTCGGTGGTAAATCAAATTCACCCCAGCATGCCAGCAATAAATCGTGAGGTAAAACCTCCCTGACCGCACCTTGTAGCCAAATGAAAAAATCAACGTGCTTATCGATCTTGTAAGAAGATCGAATCGCTGAAAATATTTTTTCTACAAGTACATTGTCAATTTGCATTGGGGATTATTTTTTACCATCGGGGTTTATTTTTTAGTAATTAGTTAGATTTTACGCATCATTGAACAAATAATCTATATTTAACTAAATTTAACAAAATAAATGATTCATTATCAAAGAGTTAGCATTTATTGCCCACATGATATTCTTTAATACTTTGCATTTAAGCCCAATAACCACCAAATTATCATGGATTAAACAATTGCAGTCTCACAGCAACCGACCCACTTAAAGAAAGATTGAAACTAATTGTCCGACTGAATTACATAAATAGCGGGAAGATTACGCCACCACCCGTAAACATCCATTCCATAGCCAAAAACATATTCATTGGACACTTCTAAACCCACAAAATCAGCGATAATCGGTTTCAATTTATTCAGTTTCTTTTCGACCAACACCGCTGAAAATACGTGATTAGCCCCTAATGATAAACATTTATCGCGAATGGCCAACAAAGTGATGCCTTCATCTAAAATATCATCCAGCAATAGCACGGTACGATTGGTTAGACTAAGTTTTGGAAGTGCTTGCCAGGTCAGCGTTTTACCGATTGTGGCATTTTGATACCGGCTCGCGTGCACATAATCGACTTCTAAAGGAAAGTTGAGTTGAGTTAACAATTGACCCGCAAACACAATACCGCCGCCCATCACACAGATCACGATGGGGCATAAGTCTTCTAATTTCGTGGTAATTTCATGGCTTAACCTAGCAATTGCCAATTCTACCGTTTGAGTAGAATGAATCAGCTGAGCTTGTTGAAGGATCTGTTGTGGATTAGCGGAGTGCAAAATCGAGTTTAATTCACTTTATGCATTCTGTTTTACATCCGAAAGAAAAGTACAGCCGTTAAGTAAATCGCTCTGACAAGCAATGCAAAAAAACTTGCTAAACAAGCACCCAAAGCATCCGAGCCAATTTCACTGCTCTGCAAGCCTTTATTAATAAGGCTTGTAGCCAGATACCAATAAAGATCGAAAAATCTACTTTAAAAGCTGCTTTAAGTAATCAGCAAATTCGGCACGGATTTCTGGATGTTTTAATGCAAGCTCCACATTCGCTTTCATAAAACCAAGCTTACTACCGCAATCATATCTTGTTCCGGCAAAGCGATATGCTAAAATGTTTTCAAATTGCATCAGGTCAGAGATACCATCGGTAAGCTGAATTTCACCGCCTTTTCCCGGTTTTACTTTTTCTAAGCAATCAAAAATTTTAGGCGTTAATATGTACCGCCCCACCACGGCTAATGTAGAAGGCGCATCGGCTGGTTTTGGTTTTTCTACGATACTTTTAAGTAATAATAGGTTTTTTTCTACTTCAACTGCGTCCACAATACCGTAACTGGCCGTCTCTGAAGGTAAAACATCTTCCACACCCAATATGGAACATTGCTTATGTGCATAAACTGCGGCCATTTGCTGCATGGCAGGTGGAGTGGCATCTATTAAATCGTCCGCCAGAATGACCGAAAATGGATTGTCATTGACCACCGGCCTGGCACATAACACTGCGTGACCGAGACCTAAAGCTTTAGGTTGACGAATGAAGATGCAAGAAACGTGCGAAGGCAAAATACCTCTTAAAATTTCCAGTAATTCTTTCTTGCCACTGGCTTCAAGCGAAGCCTCTAACTCGCCTGCGTTATCAAAATGATCTTCAATCGAGCGTTTATTGCGCCCAGTGATAAAAATCAACTCTGTCGCACCTGCCACGATCGCCTCTTCAGCCGCATATTGAATCAGTGGCTTATCCACAATTGGCAACATTTCTTTCGGGCTTGCTTTTGTCGCAGGTAAAAAACGCGTACCTAACCCGGCTACTGGAAAAACGGCTTTCGTAATTTTATTCATTGACGATTAACTCTCTAGTGCAATATCATGGGTTTAGTGATTGGAATATTCTGTACGCCAACGCTTGCCTCTTGGCTCCCAACTTGAAGTGCAGCATCTTGCAATTGCGGGCTATATTCTTCAACCCATGATTTTAACTCAGTTTTAATCATCGTTTCATCCGCAGATTGTAAAGTTTTAATCCACAACAAGAGGTTTCTCACCCAGGACGTATCGACAACACGTGCTGAAGCGATGCGCAGCTTTTCGTGCGGTGTGGGCAACGTGTGCTCATCATCAGCCAGTAATTCCTCATACAGCTTTTCACCTGGTCGCAAACCAACGTACTCAATTTTCACATCCTCTATATGTAATCCTGACAATCTAATCATATCTTTCGCCAAGTCTGCAATCTTCACTGACTCGCCCATATCTAACACAAAAATTTCCCCGCCATTCCCCATCAAACCAGCTTGCATGACCAACTGCGCGGCTTCAGGGATAGACATAAAATAACGTGTGATTTCTGGGTGCGTGATTGTGACGGGCCCACCTTTAGCGATTTGTTCACGGAATTTTGGAATCACACTGCCGCTACTGCCCAGCACATTACCAAACCTTACAATCACAAACTTTGTTTTTGATTGGCCCGTTTCAACATCATTTTGCAGCCCTTGACACACCATTTCAGCGAGCCTTTTGCTCGCCCCCATGACATTTGTTGGGTTGACTGCTTTATCAGTTGAAATTAACACAAACTTATCAACACCCGCTTCTCTACATGCCTGCGCCAAGGTATGGGTGCCAATCACATTGTTAGACAAAGCTTCCCAAACATTGCCATTTTCCATCAATGGCACATGTTTATAAGCCGCCGCATGAAACACAACCACGGGCTTAAATTGCGCAAGTAAATCTTTAACTCGCTGGCTATTTTTAACATCGCCCGTCATATAAAAAAGCTTCGCCGAAACTTTTAAGCGACTGAACTCTTGCTCAAGGTTATAAAGTGAAAACTCAGAAATATCTAAACAAATCAAAATGCTAGGACTATATTTTACGATTTGCCGACAAAGCTCAGAACCAATAGATCCGCCTGCTCCGCTCACCAACACAGCATTGCCTTTAATGAGCTGCTGCAAACCGGAGTTATCAAGCTGAACCGCATCACGCCCAAGCAAATCTTCAATCTCGACATGCCTGATTTTTGAAACTTTAATATTGCCGTTCATTAAATCTTCAACCGATGGTACGGTAAATATATTCAACCCTGCCCCGCTAGCTATTTCAATCGCGCGCCTACGCGCTTGATGTGCCTCAGCAGGTTTGGCAACAATAACATTGTTAACGCCAAGTGCTTTAGCAATATCAGGCAATTGCCCCACCTCGCCAAGTACCTTAATACCCATAATTTCACGGCCATGAATGTTGACATTATCATCTAGCAAGCCGATGACACGCCATTCCTGGCTACGTTCCAAGTCCTTCAATAAGGCAATAGCGGCTTCCCCCGCACCCAACACCAATACTGGCTCACCAAGCATTTGATTGAAGCCATATAATTGATGTTCTTTCCATGAGCGATAAACAAAACGGCTACCACCCATCATCAACATTAATAATAAGGGGTTCAGCACCAAAACCGACCTCGGCACTATGATATTGGTAGGCTTAAACATAAATAGTAGCGTAACTATTGTGATGGCGGCCATAGCAACAGCCTTCAAAATACGCTTTAAATCAGGGATGCTGGCAAAACGCCATACACCTTTATAAAGCCCAAATTGAATAAAGAATAGCGCTTGAAGGGGAATAACAAACAAAGCTACCTGCCAGATACTGTGCGTAATCTCTAAAGGGATTTTGAAGTTGAAGCGCAACAGGTACGCAACGAACCAAGCCAGCACCGCAACACTGGCATCAAAAAAAAACGCCGTGAAACTACGCCAAGACGATGAACGCCTTTCCAAGAGGGTGGTAGGTTGTTTTTTTGGTTTTTCGGAAAGCATACGGTTAATTCTGTTTAATAGTAATTCTATATTTGCTGAATCAGTCCATTTTACCTAAAACCGTAACATTAATACGGTTTTTCTAGTTTTTTCTAACAATACTACCATTAGTTGCAAAACTAACGATTTAGCTAGAATATATTGGCCCTAGCCTATTAATTTGGCTTGAAACACATCGCCTACAATGCCTATGGATCTCTACATAGTCCACAACGCCGCTAAAATCAGCATGATGTGAAGGTTCTTACGAATAAATGCTAACGAATCCGGCAAACTCAATTCATCATCAAGTTGATTCTTAAATCGCAATAATTTGTAACGGCTAATGCTGAACGCCATCCCGCTGAATCACCTTCACAAAAGTCAGAAAGATAATTTTTATATCCAGCCAAATTGATTGTTTATTCAGGTATTCAACATCTAACTTTACTTTATCTGGGATCGGCAATTCATCCCTGCCATTAATCTGCGCCCAGCCAGTCAAGCCAGGCAGCAATTTATCAACGCCATATTGCGTGCGTAGCGTCACTAAATCATCCTGATTAAACAACGCAGGTCGCGGGCCTACAAAACTCATGTCGCCCTTAATAATACTCCAAAGCTGTGGCAATTCGTCTAGGCTAGATTTTCGCAAGAAAGAACCCACTGGCGTTAAAAATTGTTTAGGGTCAGGTAGAAGATGCGTGGCCACTGCTGGCGTGTCTGTCCGCATGGTGCGGAATTTAGGCATTTTAAAAACTTGATTATGACGCCCGACACGGTCTGACCAGTACAAAATAGATCCGACTGATGTTAAACGTACAGCAACTGCCACCAATAAAAAAAGGGCTAGCAATAAAAATGACGCCACTAATGCCAAACTTAAATCAAATAAACGTTTCATCCCTTATTGACCTTGAACCAAACCAAGTACAGTCGCTTTTAAACCATCTTCAACAGATGCTGGCGGAACCCAACCCAACAATGTTTTGGCTTTAGAAATATCCACCTGCAAATTACCGCATAGCCGCTGAGCTACCATTTTCTTACCTAAAAGTGACGCACTAACTTCAATCAATTTTTGTGGAATAGGTATAAGCATTGGCTTTGTACCTAGTGCTAAGGCACACTTCCGTAGCAATTCTGTTGTGGACAGGTCATGTCCATCTGAAACCAAAAAAACTTGATTCGCAGCGGCTGGGTGAGCAATACAATGCAAAATCAAGTTTACCAAATTTTCTAAGTATACAAAGCTGCGTTTGTTATAAATAGCACCTAGCGGTAATGGAATGCCTCGCGCAACAATCTGCATCATGTTTGCAAAATTAGCTTTTACACCCGCCCCATAAACTAATGGAGGACGGATAATCACTACCTCCATGTCTGTTTGCTGTGCAATTTTTAACAACCCTTGCTCGGCTTCGAGCTTAGAAATTCCATATGCATCCTGCGGATTTGGCGCATCATTCTCTGTAAATGGCCTACCCGTCTCCGTACGCTCGCCATTCACCTTGATTGAACTAATGAAGATAAAGCGCCGTACGCCCGCCTTGGCAGCCTGCTCAGCCAGGTTCAAAGCACCCTCAACATTCACCTTGCGAAATTCCATTAATGGATTTGTGGCGTTGTCATCCATGATATGTACTCTTGCTGCAAGATGAATAATAGTATCAACATTACTTAGCGTAGCAGACCAATCAGTTATTCCATCTATTTCTTGAACAGATACCACTTCTGTATTTTCTTTTAATGTGACTTTCGCACGCACCACTGCTCTAACTGAATATCCTTTACGCGACAGTTCAGCGCAGAGTGCCTTACCAACAAAGCCGTTTGCACCAGTAACCAGTATAGAAGACATACTCAAACCGATTTAGACCACACTGTGCGATTCACATAATCAACATAACTCATTACAACCCTCAGCACTTGTTTAGATACCGCTCCAGCTTCATAATCCTCGACTGGTTGCATGGTGCGCTTAGATTTATCATGTTGCGCAACAATGACACGCACAGCATCAAGTACTCCCGTTTTTTTAAGTCCGCTCATAATGAGTGTACCTACATCCATGCCTTCTGGACGTTCATGGGCGTTGCGTATAGTGATGGCTGGCAAATTAAGTAAAGAGGCTTCTTCAGTAATTGTGCCACTATCGGAAACCACACATAAAGCTTCCATCTGTAATTTAATATAATCGCAAAAGCCGAATGGTTTGAGAAACTGAATATGTGCGTTCAACTTACCTAACTCTAAAGCATCCAACCGATTTCTAGTGCGGGGGTGTGTTGAAACAATGATAGGACAATCATAAACCTCTGCTAAGGCGTTCAGCGTTTCCAGCATATCCATGAGGTTCTGTGGTGTATCCACATTTTCTTCTCTGTGCGCGCTCACAATAAAGAACTTACCAGCGGTTAAATTCATGCGTTGCAACACGTCTGATTGCTGAACTTTTGGCATGTAGTAATCCAGCACCTCGTTCATATGCGAGCCAGTTTTAATAATGGTTTCAGGGCGTATGCCCTCCGCAATTAAGTATCTGCGCGCATGCTCTGTGAGCACCATGTTAATATCACTCAAGTGATCCAACACCTTGCGATTTAGCTCCTCTGGCACTCGCTGATCAAAACAGCGATTACCCGCCTCCATGTGAAATACTGGTATTTTACGGCGCTTGGCTGCAATCACTGCCAAGCATGAGTTGGTATCGCCATACAGCATAATCGCATCTGGCTTTTCTTTTTCCATGGCTTCATCAGACTTTTCAATCACCCGCGCAATAGTCTGGGCAGCGCTCTCACCTACCGCCTCCAGAAAATGATCTGGCTTGCGGATGCCTAAATCATCAAAAAACACTTGATTTAGCTCGTAATCGTAATTCTGCCCAGTGTGTACCAATATATGTTGTGTATGCTGATCGAATTCAGCAATCACACGGCTCATTTTAATCAGTTCAGGGCGCGTACCCACAATCGTCATCACCTTAAGCATTTAGCTCTTCCTGAATGTAATCTAATTTTAGCAATAGTGCTTTGACCTGCTCAACGTTCAGGCGATTGGTATTATGCGAGGTATAGTCTTCCTGGTGTGAAATACTCTCCTCGCCTTCGCTAAAGTACTTGGCGTAATTGAGGTCGCGATT
This sequence comes from Methylotenera sp., assembly GCA_049643685.1. GTDB lineage: Bacteria > Pseudomonadota > Gammaproteobacteria > Burkholderiales > Methylophilaceae > Methylotenera. The sequence continues at coordinate 16,793 of JBARQL010000011.1, read as the reverse complement.
ATCCGCCGGAATACGGTAATAGCCACCCATATCTTGTGCGTGCGCTATTTCTTCGCGTGAGATGAGCGATTCATATAGCTTTTCACCATGTCGTGTACCGATGATGCGAATTTCATTATCTTTTGCAAAAACTTCCTTGAGTGCCTGCGCCAAAACTTCCACAGTCGATGCGGGAGCTTTTTGCACAAAAATGTCACCCTGTTGCCCATGCTCATAGGCATAAAGCACTAAATCGACTGAGTCTTCCAATGACATCAGAAAACGTGTCATATTTGGGTCAGTGATGGTTAACGGCTTGTTTTCCTTAAGCTGTGACACAAACAACGGAATAACCGAACCGCGCGATGCCATAACGTTACCATAACGTGTTGCACAAAATACTGTCTCATTCTCGTTTTGCATCCGAGCTTTAGCAACCAAAAGCTTCTCTGCCATTGCTTTAGAAATGCCCATCGCGTTAATTGGATAAACCGCTTTATCTGTACTCAACACCACCACACGTTTAACACCGTTAGCGGTAGCTGCATTCATCACATTCTCGGTGCCGATGACATTGGTGCGCACCGCCTCCATTGGATAGAACTCGCAAGAAGGCACTTGCTTGAGTGCCGCCGCATGAAAGACATAATCCACGCCCTTCATTGCCTGATAAACACTGTCATAATCTCGCACATCACCAATATAAAATTTAAGTTTGCTATTATTTAGTGCAAGCCGCATTTCTTCTTGTTTTTTTTCATCACGGCTAAATATACGAATTTCACGTACATCTGTAGATAAAAAACGCTTGAGTACGGTGTTGCCAAAAGAACCCGTACCACCTGTAATCATTAATACTTTATTTTTAAACATATTTTCACCGTTATTGATAAGAATGCATGGTTTTGATGAGATCAATCCACTCAGGGGCCACATATCCTGTTGCTTGGTAGAAGCGTTCAGCACTTAACGAGCGATCAATTACTAAGCGATCATCTGGGGCAATCTCGATTGATTTACCATACACATCAGCCACCAGTTTTAGTAAATCATATTTTGAAATAGGCTTGGCCGCCACATGATAAACCCCTGACAAATCAGAATTTACCATGACAATATCGCGAATAATTTGCGCTAAAACAACTGTAGGTAGCCCAGAAAATATCGCCTTTCTATATCCTCGGCAATGTCCCTCTTGTGACAAGAACCAGCCAACCAAACCATGTGCACTTTGTAGCTCATGCCCAATTATCGAAGTGCGTACAGTAATTGCGTGTGGATAATCAACCTCACCTAAATACTTTGATTTACCATAGAGGTCCGTAGCATCAGAAATGTCACTTTCATTATAACCACCTTTTTCACCAGAAAAAACGCAATCCGTACTCATGTGAATAAGCCTCGCACCAACCAGAGCACACAAATTAGCCAACCTATGTGGCAACATTGCGTTAATTGGCAAAGTGATAAGTGGATCATCCACATCTGCCAATTGTTTTATTAAACCAATGCAATTGATAACCACATTAGGCCTTACCCGAGCAAATAACTTTACCAGCGCATCATGGTCACTCACATCACACCCAGCAATCATTGTTTTTGCAATTTCTTCAGAGAAAAAATGACTGACACTGCCAGAACGCACTGTGCCAAACACCTCCAAACTCTGCTTTTCATGCATTACACGAAGCACAGCGTTACCGAGCATCCCGCTCGCACCCAATACTAAAACTCTCAATGATTATCCTTTTTGCGAATTAGCATTTCAAAATGTTCAATTAGTTCAGCAGTTAATTTTGCTTCATCAAAGTGTTGCTTAAAATAAGCACGTCCATAAACTCCCATTTGTTCACGCTCAGATTCTGGCATTTGATAAAGCTTAACAATTGCTTGCGCCAACCCTTCACTATCTTCCGCTTTAACTGCAATCCCAGCTTTAGCCTCTGTAACAATTCTTGCCCCTTCGCCATTTAAACATGCAACAATAGGCTTGCCTACCGCTAAATAGGCTTGTATTTTACTCGGAATCGTTAATTCAAAAATGGGCTGATCGGTTAAACTCACCAATAAAGCAGAAGCTTGCCGCATTAACACTGGCATTGTTTCGACTGGAAACCGCCCTTCTAGATATAAATTCGATAATTTTTTTTCAATAATCTGCTGTGCAACCCAATCTACTTTACTGCCGCTACCCAATATCACCACTTTAATATCCGTAAAAGTTTGCAACTTTTCAGCAGCAGCTACTATTGTTTCCATTGCCTGTGCGGCGCCTACATTGCCAGCAAATAAAACTGTAAAGCCAGATTGAAGTGACTCTACATGTGGCGTTTTTATAGCCTGCGGAGAATAAAACGCATTTTCTACGGAATTTGGATAATAAGCAATTGGTATGTTTGGTGCAAGCTTTGCTACGGATTCAATAAAAGCTTTGGATTGAACCAATAATAAGTCTGTATGTGCATATGTAAACCGCACAAATTTTTCTAGTAGTTTTAATAAAAATGGCGATTTCACATAACCCGTTGCCATCGCACTTTGCGGCCATAAATCTTGTACCCAAAGTACTACTGGAATACCTTTTAACCAACCTAAAAAAGAAGCAGGAATCGACTGAAAAATCGGGGAAGGTGCATAAACAAATATCACATCATATTTCTTCCTACGCAACAGCCATGGTGCAAAAAGTAAGCCTGAAACAACAAATGACAGGTAATTTAATGCAAGCCTGATACTACTTTTATTGCCCCTAGCAACGATAGGCACACGATAAATTTTTATGCCTTGCCAATCTTCTGTATTGCTGCCACATGAACGGTAGCCAGGAAAAATTGCACCATCAGGATAATTTGGTTTTCCTGTTAACACCTCGACTGTATGGCCTTGCTCCATAAGCGATCGAACAAGATCATTAATGCGAAAGTTTTCTGGCCAAAAATATTGAGTCAGCACCAATATTTGCAACTTTAATCAGCCTTGTAAAGTGTCATGGGAATAAGAAAACTCATCTACTAAAGGCTTTTCAAGTGCAATTTCAGATACTGACTTATCGAGCGACTTTAAATACAACTCGGATAATCTAGAAATCAATACACCCCATAGGAAAAAAATGAAAATTCCTGAATAGGGCTGTCGAAGACCTACCTTTAGCGAATTATCGATTAGTATTAAAAATAGAGTCACTGTGGAGAGACTAATTAGACTAGGTGACGTAAAAAACTCTCGACGTAACTTATAAAGCATATTTAACATATAAAAAAGAAGCACCAGCAAAGGCACTAATGCCAAAAAACCAAAATTATAAATGAAATCCAGATAATAATTATGGGCGCTAGGGTATTGAGAGCGATCTGGAGGCTCAACATGTCCAATTAAGAATGTTTTTGGACTGCTTGTTACATTCTCAAGGTAATATTTCCAATAATGCAGCCGCTCGCTGGCATTGGGCGTAACTAAGTCCATTTTCGCCGATCCTATCGGTTGTTTGGCTTCGCTTGAAAATTTAACCTTATATAAAGGTATATCTTTTACATATTGCAGATAACTCCAAGTCGATAATGCGGCTACTAAAAAAAGTAGCGCTGGGATTTTTTCTGAAAACTGTTTCCATTGATAAATAGCGAAACCTAGCAAGCCAGCTAAGAACATTGATATCGCCAGCATAGATAAAGACGCAGCTGCATAAATACCCATAAGAGGAACCAGTATTAGCAGTATTTTTCTGTATTCTGGCAAATGCCATAAACGACAAAAGGCAATCAAAAAGGCCGATACAAAAATTACAGGCACATACTGCAAATGTTGATAGATACTAAACAAATACAAGTAGGGTGAAAGGAACTTAAACCCCTGTAACCAAGTACATAAGAGTTGCAAAGGAACAATAACAGCCAGTGTATAAAGAAATGCTTTTTCCATGCTTGCAGATACAGGTTCATTTTTAGGTTCGTAAATTTGCCCCAGAACAAATCCGAACATAGGCAAAATATACTGAATCAGCAATATGAATTTGGCTTGCTCCTTAGCGTTAATCCCTTGGGATGCAGCAACAGTAGTTGCCAGCATCAGCAAACAAGTAAAGAAAATGTAACTTAGTGCAATAGAAGCTCGGCGATACCCTGAAATCACAAGGATTCCTCCGTAACACGCAATCACCGAGATTGGTATAGGCAGCAAACGTAATACACCTGCGGAATTGAAATACATTGATGAATCACGGAATACTCCACCACTCACTTGGAAAAAGAGTGGCAATAACAGCATGACCGCAACTATTATCCTGATTTTTTCCTGAAAAAATATTGATCTGTGATTATTCATGTGTTCCCCTTTTTGATAGCTCCAGTAAAAAATAAATGCAAGCAATGAACTTAATAAATAAAGCACAACTAAGGACTGCATGCCAAATAAATCGTATAAAAACGGTACAGATACGATTATCAGAATATTCATTATTACATCAGGGCCAAATAGATCTTCGTCTTCATGATTTTGTAGAAGTCGATGACGAATCAACTGTGCATAAACCATGATCACTCCACCAATCATGGAGAAACCCACGGCTCCCCAAAAAAAAGGCGTCTTACCGCTCCAACTTAGAATATCAAATCCAAAAACAAAAATAGCAACAAGTGCAAGGCCCAATACAAGAGAAGCAAATATGGCTGTCTGCATTAAAAATGGCAGCCGCTTTGTACCTTTAACCCTCTCGCGTAGCGTTATACTAGGCCCTAGCGCGTTTGCAAACACCGAACCAATAATCCCGCCAATAGCAAATGCAGTGAACAAATCACCTGCTACCTGTTTACCCAGAATTAACAAAAGCAAAAGGCGAAAAACATAGACAGCAACACCGATGATGGCCGTGGAGCCAAGATGTGGAAGTATCCGCTTCCAGATACCTTTTAACGCTGATAAGGGGCCGCGTAGGCTGTCGCGTATAAATCGTATACTGAATAGTAACGGCAATAACGCCCATAAGAACAATCCCAGCAGGGGAAAAGGCATACTCCCAACACTCCATGCTAGTGCTATGATCAACAACAAAATCTGAGAAATAAAATAGTGTTGTGCAAACTTTCGGTTGTCGATCCGCTCCATCTCGCTTAAGTGCACCTCTCCCAACCACTCAACGCAGCGACGCAAAATCAAAACAGCAGCCAAGTAAGAATCAACCCCCGACAAACTAGTACTAAGCCAGAACGTCACACCTGCAATTGGAAAAAGCAAAACCAAGCGGGCAATCATGATGGCTTGTGCAGGCACAGGCATCGCATGATTCAAAACTAGGTTACGAGCATTTGCGGATAGTGCATAAAACAAAGCCAAAGTAGCACCTTGGACGATACCAATATCGGCGGCCATTGACGACTCACCAGCAAAACCAATACCAATCAGCAAAGCTGTCATGGCAAGGGTGTTGGTCATAAAACTTGCTGGAAAAAGATAATTCATTTCTAGCCCTCAGATCCATCTTGGTTATGTTTGCTTGTTTTTCTTATATGAGACATGAGTTTTGACACATCACTATCGAAGCTTTTTAGTAGAGAATAGGCTTCTGTTGGCAAATCCACCCACCTGCTTCCCAGTTTTCTGTGTTTTATTCGCTTTATGTATGCCGTTATTTTTTTTATAATTTCCACCAAATTAAAATGACGTGCTAACAACAAATATATTCTTTTTGAGAACAAGCTAAAAAACCTAATCAAAAGCCCCCTAGTACTAATTAACGACGGCAATAGAGCTAGGTTTCCCATCTCATCTTCTTGAGTTTCACTTAATAGAGAGTTAAGTTTTTTTGTATCAAAATATTGGTTGTATGAGGTAATTATTTGCAGCAGCAAATGAACCTTCATCTCTGGTGGAAAATCCTTATTCATCACGTTACCAACTGATGACAATAAGCGTTCGTAAAGGGCTGAAACGCTTTCTTTGGCAATCCCACCCTCCACCATAGAGTATGCATTCTCATGCAAGATTACTGCCGCTCCGTAGTTATTCAAAACTACAAAAGGAAAGGATGCCGCCGCAATTGTCATATACAGTGTATCACTGCCAGATGGTTCAAAAATCCCGATTGTTTCGCTTAAATGCTTGCTAAAAAGCACTCCTGTAGAAACAAAATGTGATGAATGCATTTTTGAAACAATTTCGTGAGAAGGTTCATAAATCCCAGGCAGCCAGTCCTGATTACGAAATTGCAGTTTTTTATCAATTAAATCTATAACGATAGTCTTTGAACAGACAAACCTTGCACTCGGGAAACTTTTATAAGCTTTTACAGCATTTTCATAAAAGTCCGGCAATAAAAAATCATCGTCACTTAATAATGAATAATAAGGTGTAGTTACCGCGCTCAACCCTTGGGTAATATTAGCAACAGCCCCGATGTTCTTACTGTTCTTATAATAAAACACACGGCTATCGCGTTCGGCAAATGCTCGAACGATCGCCTCAGTTTCATCTCCAGAAGCATTGTCATACACACAGACCACCAAATCCCTAAATGATTGCGCAAGCACACTTTCTATGGCTCGCTTGAGAAGAATTGGCCGTCTAAACGTAGGAATTACTGTCGTAATTTTAGGTTCAGCCATGTAGCAACTCTCTGGTATGATAAATAATTCGTTGGCGCATACTTGGCATCACAAGAGCAACTGATGCTACCACACAGATACTGACGAGCAATAATGTAAAAATGCTATCCAAACGTACTTGTGGAACAGGCATCATGAAAGCAAGACCAAAAGCTACGATTGCTCCTGTAAGCAAAGGTTTAGTAATAGATTCCCAGTACCAACGCCATTTTTGTTCTGGCAATAATCGACGATACATAAAGTGAACTCCAATCAGCACATAACCTGCGTTAAGCGCAATCCATATCCATGCAGCTCCAATGGCTCCATATCTGGGTACCACCCAGAGAATAGCCGGGATAATAATCGCGACTGCTACCACATTCACACGTATGGCAAACCCAGTCCAACCATACGCAAGTTGCAGCATGTAGGGGACGTTCATGAAACCATTAAACAACGTGCCTAACACCAGCAAGCTGAGGATGGGGGCAACGGCAGCGGTCAGAGCATGATCGCCAGTCCAGAGCAACAGCACAGGTTTCGCAAAGGCGGCCAGAACCAGCGCTGGAGGTACGATAACAACAGACATCAATTGGCAAGAGTCGTGATACGTTTTTATCAACCCATCTTCATCATGATGAGTCACTAATTCAGTAAATCTTGGATAAATGGCTGCATTCATTGGCGTGATAAGTTGAGCTAACCCTCCAGCCACTACACCTGCAAGTGCGTAATAGCCAAACTGCTCTAATGGTAAAAGGCCGCTTAACAGTAGTTTGTCGACTTGAGTAAGCAATAATGCCAATAAGGTGATTATTACCATGCCCCCAGCAAAACGCCCGACACCTTTGATGGCATATAAACTGAACTGCCCACCCCTTGTGGTATCAGGCAACCATTGGTATGTTTTACGCGCATAGATAACAACGCTGACTACTGAAACCAACCCTTGCCATACAAAAAATGCTTGAACTGTTGGTGATATCCAGACCAAAACAACCAGCACTCCAACCCACCGCAATGTAGCCAGCATAGCCTGCGCAATATTCAACCACACTTGTTGCTGCATGCCGCGAATAGCGCCGCGATAAACTTCCTCCCACAACCTAGTGGCTACTACAAAGCCCATCACAACAATCGCCTGAATGACTGTGTCAATCGGCAATTTTTCCACCTTTAGCCATGAACCGGCGAGCATAGGTGCAGCAAGCCAGACTATACTAATGATGAGCAAGGCAATACCAGTACAAATCCATTCCATTGAACGCAACAGATCAAGAATAGATTCGGCACTGCTGGCACCAGCCTTATAACGCGCCATTTCGCGATTGAGCGTTGGCGTCATGCCCATGTCTAACATGGTCATCCATGCCTGCAAAATCGCAAAAACACCAATCAGGCCATAAGCTTCCATACCCAAATATTTGATATAAAGCGGTATAAAAACAATTCCCATCAGGGCTGTCCAGCCCTGACCGAGGTAATTGGCAATAATGTTACGTTTTAACAATTAAATCACTTAAGTCAGTTGAATAATTTGATTCAACAACTCACGCACTTGCATAAAGTAAACTTCATGCAATTGACCTAATGCGTGTGGCTTTGCGTTGCGCACGCGCCAATCAAAAGACTTTGGCTGGTGACAAAGTACATAGCTGGTTTTATCTGATTTATTATTCGATTTATTATCTGATTTATTATTCGATTTATTATTTGATGCTTTTCCAGCAACCACAGCAAAAGGATTGTTGACATTATATTCTGCCGTTGTCATTGGCAACCCGATGACTAATGAGGTTTTCTCATTAAATATCCGTGGTGATAACACCAAAAAAGGATGAATATCACGCATTTCTTGACCGACTTGAGGATTGCAGTCTATCCAGATAATATCTTGTCGATCTGGCACCCAGTTCAATACTGGCTTTACCAATTTTCAGCACCCAATATTCGTGAAGCAACCATCACTTCACCACCATGCTGTGCAGAATTAAACAACGCTAATCGCTGTTCTAGAGTTAAAGTTGCTTCAGTGATTGGCTTGATAATGATTTCTCCATTGAGAACACTGATGCGCACACGTTGATGCGCCTTCAAATGTGATTCACGCGCAATAGCCGCAGGCAAGCGCACACCTAAGTTATTACCCCATTGTTTAATGTCCAACTCTACTTCAATCATGGTTTTCTCCATACGCGTAATGTATAGACGTAAGTATAAACGTTATCATATGGGTGTCAAGGCTTGGAGTAATCATTAGTGTTATTGTTACGTTAAATAAGCCATTAAATTTTAGCCAATTCTTTTTAGGTAGCCGTCAGGTGCAACGGTAATAAGCAGTTTATTTTCAATAGATTTATCAATCTCAAATTCCGGATGTGTTTTCAAATACTCCCACACTGCGGTTTTAGGGTTATTACCAGGCCCCCATGGTCGATTTTGAAAAACATCTGCAGGTACATCTTCAACAAAAGAATCAAAAACTATACAGTAGCTATCTATACTAGTTAGCTGAGCATAAGCCTCTAACTCTGCCAGCACATGCTCATGGGTATGGTTAGAATCAAGACAGACCAATACTTTGTTATAGCCTTTTGCAATTTCATATACTTGCGCAATGATGTTAGGGTCAATTGAGGAACCTTGAATCATTTGGATACGAGACGCCATTGGATGAGCTTCAATCGCAGCACGATTATGTGCACGAATGTCTATATCCAGACCTAATACCTTGCGTTTTGAAACTTTTGGGTCTATCAAACTTCCAGATTCCATAGCATCACACATATCTAGTAAAGCTAGCATAGAGGCACTTAATATAAGTGAGCCTCCATGTGCAATTCCTGTTTCAATAATCAAATCTGGTCGAACTTTCCAAATTAACTCTTGCGTCGCAACCATATCAGTTGGGTTTTGGATAATTGGGCGGCCTAAGCAAGAAAAATTGTAGACATACGATTTACGCATGCTTTCTTCAAGCCAGTCTCGTGAACGATTTTTAAATCCCTCATCTTGACCAAAAGCTACAATTCTCGCTGCTCTTTCTGCTTCAAACTCTTCGATAAATTTATTCATTTTCACACCTTAAGACGATAATAATTAAGTAAACTTGGTAAATCTCTTTCTAACGTGTTGTCAATTAAGCCAAATTCCATTTCAAGTCTAGTGACATCAACTTTTGGAAAGCTCCAGTGATTTGCATCATTGCTGTAACTTGTTTTAATTCCCTCGCACTCCAAACCATGAGCAATCTCTGCATTTGTTGTATTCTGCCCAGTGGCCAAGTTGTATAGTGGATACACTCCATCAATTGCAATACGAGGTAAAAATCTCACAACTTCTTTGATTGATATATAGTCTTTTGAAGATTCTGGGGAAGTTAAAAATTGAACACTACCATTTAGCGCAGCTTCCTTTAATACAGATGTCAAAAAGTTTTTTGAGTTAATATCTTCTCCATATACATTCGATAACCTTACGACCTTTGTTTTCTTGCTACTAGCCAAACATAGACTTTCTCCCATAAGTTTACTGAAGTTATATAGATGCCCTGGATTGGTTGGTATGCCTTGTAATAAAGCGGCCTCATCTGTTGTCACAGAATTTTCATAAACTCGAGTACTAGACATGTAGGTCAAAGATTCCATATTCGCATGCTCTAGTATTTGTCTTAGCAAACAAACGTGAGCTTCTACTGTATCAAAAGGTCGTTGCCTAAAGTTTGCAGTTAATCCTATACAATAAAATACATGCCCCAAGTCTTTTGATAACAACTGCTCTAGCCAATCGGGTTCGTGGCGGTCTGGCGTGTATACTGAAATGCCCTGTGAGCGCAGAGAATCAGCTAAATATCCGCCTACAAAGCCTGTCGCACCTAATACAGTAAACTTCACTTACGCCATCCAATCGCTGTTAATGGCATTCCCACATTAATAGAATATGGTTTAATTTCCCCCCGCACTATGGAGCCAGCCCCAATCACGCAACCCTGACGAAGTATTGCTCCATCTAAAAGTACACAATTTGCACCAATCCACACATCATCTTCAATAACAATACCGCCTTTACTCTCGCGAAATCCTTGTTGTCTAATTAAGACCTCTTTTTTTTCATATTCATGATTCACAGGCGCTAAAGTACAATTGGCAGCAATTGCCACATTATTTCCGATACTTATCCCGTTACCAGTGTAGAGCACGCAACCCGAATTAATGGTAGATGATTCGCCGATTATAAGATTTCCAGAACCACCCACAGGCTTGATCTTAACAAAACTATCAATAACAGAATGAGCGCCAATAGCTATTTGACTTCCGCGAATAGAATCCTCTATATCAGCTAAAGTTGAAACCCTAGCAGTAGGATGTAAATCAATCATGAGAGCCAATAGCTCCTACTAACAACTTAGGTACAGAAGTAACGAACTGTCCACCCCATTCACTTATGTATTTTAGTTGTTCAGTGACTTCTTGACGTAGATTCCAAGGCAAAATCACTACATAATCTGGTTTTTCTTGGCTAATCATGGATTCGTCAACCACTGGAATTCGGCTGCCAGGCAGATATTTATTCTGCTTTGCTGGGTTACGATCTACTACAAACGGCAATAGATCTGGGCGTATGCCTGCGTAGTTAATTAAGGTGTTGCCTTTGGCCGCTGCACCGTAACCCATCACTTTTTTGCCTTCACGTTTAGCTTTAATTAAAAACTCTACCAAGTCATGCTTTACGTGATTTGCGCGTTGCTGAAAATCTGCATAATAAGCCTCTGTCTTCATACCCACTGACAATTCTCGCATTAAAAGCTCACCCACGGCTGCAGTCACTTGATGTTGGCCTTGATCTTTACGCTGCGCAAATACACGAAGGCTACCGCCGTGTGTGCTGATTTCCTGAACATCAAACACCTGCAACCCATTGCAATTAAATATTTTATTGACAGCTGTAAGTGACAGATATGAAAAGTGTTCGTGGTATATGGTGTCAAACTGTGTATATTTTATCAATTGCATGAGATGTGGAAACTCGAATGTCGCCACGCCATTGGGTTTAAGTAGATGAGCAAAGCCTGCTACAAAATCATTGATGTCTGGCACATGTGCAAGCACGTTGTTTGCGGCCGTTAAATTTGCCTGTTTACCTAGGGACACCAATTTCTTGGCAAGCTCAACACCAAAAAATTCATCAACAATGTCAATCCCTTTTTCTTTGGCAGCTTTTGAAGTGCTCGCTGTCGGCTCAATACCCAAACATGGAATACCAGCAGACTTAACGTACTGCAGCAGGTAGCCGTCATTTGCAGCCACTTCAACAACATGCGACGTTGCATTCAAACCAAAACGATTAACCATGTCAGTCACATATTGCTCTGCGTGCTTTAACCAGGAAGTCGAAAATGAGCTGAAGTAAGCATAATCTGCATCAAATAACTCTTCCGCACCAGCATAGTCTTCTGTCTGTACTAGCCAACATTCGCTGCAAACAAGCACTTTGAGTGGAAACCATTTTTCTGGCACCTTTAGTGTTTTTTCAGTTAGATAGGCATTCGATGGCGGGGCGCTACCCAAATCAATTAATGGTAGTGCCAGTTCTGTACCACAGTGACGGCATTTCATACAACTATTCCTTCAAAATCATTTTTAATCATAGGATGTGATCGATCTCTTTCAGAAAGTTCTGTAATATCAAGTGTCCATGTAATGCCAATTTTAGGGTCGTTAATATTCAAAGCCGCCTCAGCTTCTTTTACATAGGGTGCCGTGTGTAAATAAACCAATTCGCAATCTTCAGTTAGTGTTTGAAATCCATGGGCGAAGCCTTCTGGTATTAGTAAACTACGGTGGTTGTTTTCACTGAGCACTTCACCATGCCAGTGCAAAAAAGTAGGTGAACTTTTACGCAAATCTACTGCGACATCAAATATCTTGCCTTTAAGACAACTTACTAATTTAATCTCAGCGTAAGGCTTCTGCTGATAATGCAAGCCTCTCACTGCCCCTTTTTGACGTGTAAGGGTATGGTTTATCTGGCTAATAGGCTTATTTAAACCAAATGACTTAAACTCCTCAGCACAATAAAAGCGGCTTAGAAACCCACGAGTATCTTCAATAGGTTTACGTTGCACTACTTTTAAACCAGCTAATGGGGTGCCAAAACAATCAAATCGCATCATTCTCTAAGCCTTAATTGCTCGCTGATATTCTGCAATCTGCAATAAACTGAATTGTTGCATATCACCGCCGTTACGCCAGTCTTGATGCCAATCCATAATTTTTTGCAACGCAATTTCCAAACTCCAACGTGGCTGCCAGCCAAGGTGTGTTCGCGCTTTACTGCTATCAAGCTTCAAGTAGTTCGCTTCGTGCGGCTGCGGTTGTTGGTCAATTTGCCAATTGGCATTCGGAACTGTGCTTACCAACTTATCTAAAATCCAGGCAACAGTCTTAGCATCTTCATCAGATGGTCCAAAATTCCATCCTTGTGCAAATTTATCACCTTGCTTAAATAGCTGTTCTGCAAGCATCAGGTAGCCTGCAAGTGGCTCTAAGACATGTTGCCATGGGCGTATTGCATTTGGCGAACGTACAATCAGCGTATTATTATTGTCTATGGCACGTAGAAAATCAGGAACCAAACGATCTTCCGCCCAATCACCACCACCAATAACATTACCTGCTCTGGCGCTGGCAACGGCTACATCAGCCTCTGCCAAGAATGATTGGCGATAGGCTGCCGTAACAAGTTCGGAACAACCTTTGCTGCTTGAGTATGGATCATAACCACCCATTGCTTCATCTTCACGGTAAGGCCAAATCCACTCACGGTTTTCATAGCATTTGTCAGTGGTTACGTTTACTACGGCACGAACTGAAGGTGTTTTACGTACAGCCTCGAACAGATTAACCGTACCCATCACATTGACGGCATAGGTCTCTACCGGTTCGGCATAGGAATATCTTACTAATGGCTGAGCAGCAAGATGAAACACTATGTCTGGTTGCGCCAACAACATCGCTTTTTCCAGAGATGATACATCGCGGATATCGGCAATTGTACTTTGGACAAGGCTTTCAGCGATATTTGCCACATTAAAAAGATTGGGAGTGGTTGGCGGGTTTAATGCATATCCATAAATTTCAGCGCCGAGTCTTTGTAACCAAAGAGTTAACCAACCACCTTTAAAGCCTGTATGTCCTGTTAAAAAAACACGTTTACCTTGCCAAAAACTGGGGGTCATTGCCAAACTTTCCAAGGCGCTTTGCCAGAATCCCAAAGATCTTCTAAATGATTTTTGTCGCGCAGGGTATCCATAGGTTGCCAAAAGCCAGCATGTTCAAATGCCATTAGTTGTTGTGCTTTTGCAATATTGACCAATGGATCTCCTTCCCAGCTCGATTTGTCGCTGTCAATATAATCGAGGCATTTTGGAGATAACACAAAAAATCCGCCGTTAATCCAACCACCATCACCCTTAGGCTTTTCAATAAATCCTGATACCGCATGATTATTAATATCCAGCGCTCCATATCTACCAGGAGGTTGCACAGCTGTAACTGTGGCCAACTTTCCATGCGCTATATGAAACTCTACTAGTTGCGCAATATTAATATTTGCAACACCATCACCATAGGTAAAACAGAAGGCCTCTTCATTTTTAACGTAGTCACTAACGCGTTTTAACCTACCGCCGGTTAGTGTATCTTCTCCAGTATCAACTAAGGTCACTTTCCATGGCTCTGCATTGCGCTGATGCACTTCCATCTGATTATTTTGCATGTCGAAAGTGATATCTGACATGTGCAGAAAATAATTAGCGAAATATTCTTTAATGACATAACCCTTGTACCCACAACAAATTACAAAATCATTTATGCCGTGCGCTGAATAACTTTTCATTATGTGCCATAAAATAGGCCTACCGCCAATTTCAATCATTGGCTTAGGCTTAAGATGTGTTTCTTCGGAGATACGTGTTCCTAACCCACCTGCAAGAATGACGGCTTTCAAATCCCACCCCTAGCAATACCATTAAAATGATTAAAAAACATCATGACGTTGTATTCTCACTGTTAACCACTGATGCTGCAAAAACTTCGACTCTCAAAACCCGTATTTCATCTTGCAGTATTACATACTCCTCCATTTTACTTCTCAGAAAACGTGCTGTGATGCTAGCTTTTTCCTCGATACCATTAGGCGTAAGTAAATACATATAGGCTAATTTATTTTGACTATTACGAAAGTTAGTAGCTTTTAGCAAGCCCTTTTCAATTAAGGCCTTGAGACAAAAATTAGCTTTACCAAGACTAACGCCCAGGCTCTTAGCAAGCTCGCGCTGACTGATCTCAGGCTGAGCTGCGAGCAATTTCAGGATCTTGTATCGGTATTCGTCTGTTAACATTTTATCGGGCTATAGTTAGTGCGTTCATAAGTTGAACATGAGTTTACCAAAAAACCTCACTAATGCGCAACTAGTTCATAAACAGTTGGTGATATCCATATGAAAGTTGGAATTCACTAAAAATACTGGATTCTTTCGCGCTCAATCTTGCAGCTTTAGCGGCTTAGGTTGATGGTGAAGACCTTTACGGTTTCACCACGTCTCAAGCAGATAGCTGCGACAGCCAATTAGCTGCATTTGTAATCATAATTCCATTTCTAAATTCTTCCTGTCGCAGATTATAGACAAGCTGCACGGCCTGCGCATCTGGAAACTGGGCTGCAAAGCGAGCCAAAGCCCGATGCGGCTTATTGTCACTCAATTTACATTCAATCAGCTGAGTTAGTTCTCCAGCCTCACTGAATGCGAAATCCACTTCGGCATCATCCTTGGTACGAATATAGTGCAGACTGATTTCTCTTCCAGCGCTATCACGTAGGAAGTCAGCCTGCTTCAACAACATCCCTGCCACCGCGTTTTCCAATCTTAACCCTTGGTCACCACGCACCAAACCAGCATCAAAGAAATACACCTTCGGTGCTTGTAAAATGGCGCGCGCGACGTTGCGATGCCACGGATGTACCGTAAAGACAATAAACAACGCTTGTAATATATCCAGGTAACGTTTCAAGGTCGCGGGTGCAACAGCGAGATCGCGGGCAATTGAGGCCAAAGATAACGGTGACCCTACACGTTCCCGCAACAACTCAACAAACAGTCGCATTGTGCTAATCTCATGCAGGCGAGAAAACTCCAACACATCCTCACGAATAAGATCAGTAAAATATTGCGCCCGCCAACGGTCAGCCTGAATCGCATCTGCAGCCAAACAAGGTTCCGGGAAACCTCCTCGCTCTAACAAATGGTCAAGTGCCACTGCTGGGTCAACATCCTGTTGCGCACACCACTCGCGCACAGAAATCGGATGTAACTTAAACGAAAAATACCGCCCAGCAAGCGAATCTCCTGCTTGCCGAAATGTTTCCATACGTGCACTACCAGTTACCAGCAATCACTGCCCAGCCAAGCGACCATCAACAACGCCCTTGAGCCACGCTTTCCAATTTGGCATCTTGTGAATTTCATCCATCACCAATAACCCAGCACGGGGATTCTACGATTGACGCTGCAATACCACTCGGTCGGCCAATACACCCCAATTTAAATACTGAGCGCTTGGGAACGACTGCATCAACTGTCTGCTCAATGTGGTTTTACCCACTTGTCGCGGGCCAGTCAATACAACCGCCTTAGTAGCAAGATCATTTAATACAAAATCGTCGAGATAGCGCTTCATGCGTAAAGTATACAAAATACAAACGAAAAGTCGCAACTTTTAGTTAATGCACTTTTAAAAAGTCGTAATTTAAACAAAAAAAGGGGGTGCAGATTCTCTAATGGCCCACATTATTACCCAAATGACCCACCTGTAAACCGTTTTATATCTCGCAATTGTCGCTTGGTTGGCCGCCCTGTGCCGCGCTCACGCAGTGCGTGCTCACCTTCACCAGTAGCTTTTGCATTTTCACGCTTAGCAATACTAGCTTGCGTTTCTGTGTACAACAGCGCGGCTTCTGGCGCACCTTTGCGCATATTGGATAAGGCCTGTACATTGACTTCAATTTCAAAGTCTCGGTTGCGAATATGAATGACTTGCCCAACATGCACCTCTTTAGCGGGTTTAACTCTGTCGCCATCCACGTGCACCTTGCCCCCTTCAATTGCCGTAGTTGCTAAGCTACGCGTTTTAAAGAAGCGCGCAGCCCACAGCCATTTATCCAGCCTACATTTATTAT
>JBARQL010000010.1:0-8306 GCA_049643685.1 Methylotenera sp. | reverse complement strand
ACTTGTAAACTATCCTTAATCAGCGGCTAAACCCAATAAAAAAAGCAATTAAGTAAGACCGCGTGAAGCACGGCTAAATCGTGAAGCAGGCTAAATAAAGGTAAACCGAAAAAATGAGAATCTTAAGCCAGCGTAGGTTGGGTTAGCAAAGCGTAACCCAACATTTTACTTACCCAACGCCCCAAACACCTTCTTCAACAAACTACTCGCCTGTCCCACTGGGTCTTGGCGAATCGCCGCTTCTTCTTTGGCTATCATCAAATACACGCCATCCAACGCTTTTTTGGTCACGTATTGGTTGATATTCGCATCTTCTTTTTTCACCACGCCAAATTTACTCCCCATTGCAGCATATTTGTTATAGGAATCAGCCAGTTGCACATTCGCTGTGGCTTTTTCTACAATCGGCAAAAACTTCGCGGCCATTTGCTCTGAAGTGGTTTTTTTGAAATATTGCGTCGCAGCATCTTGCGGGCCTGTGAGAATCGCTTTTGCATCGGCCACGGTCATTTTTTTGATGGAATCGACCAATAAGGTTTTGGCTTCCGGCACGGCCGCTTCTGCCGCGCGGTTCATTTTCAGAATCAACTCATCCGATTGTTTGCCCATGCCCATCAGCTTCATGGCTTTCTCAACTTTTTTCAACGAGTTTGGTAGTGGAATTTTCACTTCTTTATTGCCTAAAAAGCCATCCGTCGCCCCCAACGTGCTGACCGCTTTGCCTACGCCTTGGGTGAGGGCTTCTTTCAATCCGCCGCTGGCCTCTGTGTTGCTTAAATCGCTAACGCTCAACGCATTGGCATGGCTTGCAAATAAAACAAAACCTAAAGTTGCTAATAATTGTTTCATGTTAATCTCCAGAGAATAATGTGCCACGTAAGCATAACCTAAATGCTAATTTTAGCAATCATGCTAACAATAATTTACACCACTTCCTGGCACTTCTATTCATGCATTTTTTCACAATGAATTTAAGGATGAAAGCTGAGTGCAATCGCATGGCATAGATTGCTACAATACTAACAGTCGACACTAGGAATTCAGCAGGAACGAAAGATGCGATTGGGTGTCTTACGAAAGCCAATAATCAGTCAGTCATTTTGGCATACACGCTTTCATCATACTTGGGGAATACAATGGAAAATAGACTAAAAACAATCAGTTGTGTGAGTACTATCGCGCTAGCCTTCCTAGCTTCTGCCATTCAAGCTCAAGCGACCACCTTGCTAACGATCAGCCCCAATGACTACCATTACAGCGTGCATTTATTGCACCCTTATTATAATTATTGGTTCGCGCAAGGGCCACTCGTTGAGCCTATTGCATTTGAGGCGCTTAAAGCAAAAGACAGCGAGATTACACGATGCAAAGCCAATGAAACTGCTGATACCATCATCCGCATTAAACCTAGTTTATTTTACAATCCGCAAATGGAGGTGTATCACGGCAGGCTGGTGGCGACGGTTTACTCTGGTGGCGGCAATCTACTAGGCACTTATGTTGGCAAAGCGCAACAGCGGGGTTTCATCGGCGGTGAAAATGTCACGGAATTTTACTTGAATAAAGTGTATACGCTCGCCATGCAAGATTTGATGACCAGGCTAGAAATTAAACCTGCACTTGATAACGCTAAGGCGGAAAACAAACTGCCGTGTGGTTTGGTGGGCGCGCAAGAAGAACCAAAAATCAATTTTTATTAAACGATTCTTTAAGCATTTTCAAGAAAAAACTGACCTAAAAAAATCGTTAAATGTTAGCCAAAAATCCCCCCGAGCGTTTTTTACTGCCCTGTGACCCTTATAAATAAAGGCTCGCAGGGCAGTGCCGATAATGACATGGGCAAAGACGCGTGATTTAAGGCTAAATTAAGTTTTTACGTGCCAGATATTATTCGCGTAATCGCTAATGGCACGGTCACTTGAAAACTTCGCCATATTCGCCACGTTTAAAATCGCCATGCGCACCCATTCATCTTGATTCTGGTACAGCGCAGATACTTTATCTTGGCACTCAATGTAACTGGCGTAATCGGCAAGCAGCAAATAATTATCATGATTCAACAAGTTATCAACAATCGCCTGATAACGGTTTGGCTCTTCAACGGAGAAGAAACCATTGCCTATCATATCTATCACTTCTTTAAGTGCTGGGTTGCTTTCATAGAAGGCGCGCGGATGGTAACCATTCGTTTTGATTTCAGCCACTTGCGGTGTAGTCAGGCCAAAAATAAAGATATTTTCCATGCCGACTTCTTCGGCGATTTCAACGTTGGCGCCATCGAGCGTGCCAATGGTGAGCGCGCCATTCAGTGCCATTTTCATGTTACCCGTGCCGCTGGCCTCAGTTCCTGCGGTAGAAATTTGCTCAGATAAATCGCTGCCTGGGAATAAAATCTCAGCCGCGGACACTTCATAATTGGGATAATAGACCACCTTCAGCATATCACCCACATGCGGGTCATCATTCACGATTTGCGCGACATCGTTAATCAGGCGAATAATTTGCTTCGCCATCCAATAACCAGGCGCGGCTTTACCACCAAAAATCACCGTACGTGGCGTAATGTTTTTCTCACCGCGACGAATGCGGTTGTAGAGCGTAATCACGTGCAGCACATTGAGTAACTGACGTTTATATTCATGAATACGTTTAATTTGCACATCAAACAAACTATTCACGTTGACTTTGATGCCCGTTTTTTGCTCGATTTTAGCCGCTAGGCGTGCCTTGTTCGCTTGTTTTACCGCGGCAAAGGCTTTTCTAAAATCCTTATCTTTGGCTAATGGTGTGATTTTTTTGATTTGCTTCAGGTCTTTTTTAAACCCAGCACCAATGGCCTTTTCAATCAAACTGGTCAACCCTGGATTGGCTTGATTTAACCAACGGCGCGGCGTAATACCATTCGTCACATTGGTCATTTTTCCTGGGTAAATGCGGTCAAAATCCGCAAATAAATGTTGTTTGAGCAACTCACTATGCAATGCAGCAACGCCGTTCACCGTGTGTGAACCGACTACAGCTAAATGCGCCATGCGAACCCGGCGACCATGCGTTTCATCAATGATCGATACACGATTAAGTAAATCCACATCCCCTGGGAAATGATGGTTCACCATATGTAAGAACTCATGGTTAATTTTGTAGATAATTTCTAAGTGACGTGGCAATAACTCGCCAAATAAATCCACCGACCATGTTTCTAGCGCCTCTGGCATCAACGTATGGTTGGTATAAGCGAAAATCTTAGTGACTAACTGCCAAGCAAAATCCCAAGTTAAATGATGCACATCCACCAACTGATACATCATTTCTGCCACACCAATCGAGGGATGCGTGTCATTCAATTGAATCGCAATTTTTTCTGGCAGAATTTTCCATTCTTCCTGATTTTTCATTGCATTGGTACTTAAAAAACGGCGCAAAATATCTTGAATAGAGGCAGATACAAAGAAATATTGCTGTTTCAAACGTAACTCTTTACCCAGCACTGATGTGTCATTTGGATAAAGCACTTTTGAAATACTCTCTGTTTCATTGCGCTCTTCCACCGCTTTTTCATAGTTACCATCGTTAAAGTGGCGCAAATCAAATTCGCGCGCGGCTTTGGCTGACCATAAACGTAAGCTGTTGACCGTCTCACCGCCGTAACCTGGCACAGGTACATCGTAGGCCATGGCCACGACGTGCTCGGCATCCACCCAATGCTGCGCTTCGTCACCATCTTTTGGATACTTCACGACATTGCCATAAAACCTGATATTAAAAGTGACTTCTGGGCGTTGAAACTCCCAAATATTGCCATAACGCAACCAATTGTCAGGATTTTCAATCTGCTGACCATTTTCAATGGTTTGCTTAAACATCCCATATTCATAACGAATGCCGTAACCCGTCGCAGGAATATCCATGGTAGCCATCGAATCTAAGAAACAGGCAGCCAATCTGCCCAAGCCACCATTACCTAAAGCGGCATCGGTTTCCATTTCAACGGTGTTTTCTAAATCACGGCCTAAACTAGCCAAACCTTCTTTGAGTTCGTCATTAACGCCCAAATTCAGTGCGGCATTACTCAACATACGCCCGATTAAGAACTCTAATGATAAATAATAGACGCGCTTCGGGTCTTTCTCGTAATACGATTCAGCCGTTTTCACCCAACGCTCCACCACGTGATCACGCACCGTATAACTCGCGGCATCGTACCAATCTCTAGGCGTTGCTGCTTCGCTGGTCTTGAAGCTAGAAAAAACCAAATGGTTAGGTAAAGCCTGTGCAATCGGCGTGAGCTTAGGCATAGCGCTTGATTTAACTTCGGTAACTTTCGGCTTAGTGGCTTTCTTTGCTTTTGTGACTTCTGGCGTTTTCATATGGATATAGCTCTTAATTAAATAGTAAAGGAATAATGAATTGTGGTTATTTTAGCAAAAATTGAGCCAACTATTTAATCAAAGCGGTAAAAGTTACAAAATAGCAACAATTTTTCTTGCTATTGATAAATTACAATCGTTTGCGCATGGATTTTTTGCTTGGATTATTATTACTTAGAAATTTACTTGACTGGCCATTCAATCTTAAGATTTATGTCTTAAGTCCTAAGACGTTAGACTGAGTCTTTTGAATTTAGCTTTTTTAAAGGCATTTCGCCAATTTCCAAAACATCGCTTTCGTCTTTCAACGCTACGCCTGACACTTTCAACCGCATCGCTTCTTTGGTTAGCCAAATCATTTTTTTTGCCGCTGCTGTGTAACCCAACCCTTCAGGCCGAATGTTTGAAATGCAATTGCGATTCGCGTCATTCAACCCTGCTTTTGGATGATAAGTCAGATAGATGCCTAAACTATCAGGCGAACTTAAGCCTGGGCGCTCACCAATCAGTATCGCAGTCATGGTTGCGCCCAACCTTTCGCCGATTTCATCTGCAACCGCAACTCGGGCTTGGCTGACGATTACCAGCGGATTCATAGACCAATCAGCAGGCATTTGCTGTTGAATTTCCTCTAACAAGGGCCGCACATGTCGCTCAACTGCAAGCGAAGATAACCCATCACCGATCACTATCAGCAATGATATTGGCTTGGATAAACGTAGCGCACTTAAATGATCTGCGCTTTGCTGGCTCAATTGGCGGCCTAAATCAGGCCGAAGCAAATAGGTGGCACGATCCTGAGCTTTGCTCTGAAGTTGAATCGTCGACAAGCCTAAACTTTCCAATCGCTGCGCGAGGGCCTCAACATCTAATGCCAAATGCACCGCATCACGCGCCATAGCATGGCTTAAACCGAAATCCAACACTTCCCTAGTCGGCAAACTACTGCCTGCGCGACCCAGTGCAATGCGTGCCCGCGTAAAACTTTTTATCTGTTGCCAAGGGTCTGTTACCGTAACTTCTGCTTTATCTGATTGATTTATCATCATATTTTCGGCTTAGGCCGCACTTAATAAGTGTTTAGGCATGTTTTGCAACATGTGATGGGTTTGCTTGATGGGCTGCACTTGTCCGTTAACATCCATAATCTGCATTTTCTTAAGCCACACTTCAAACTCTGGCGCGGCTTTTAAGCCAAGCACTTTGCGTAAATACAGCGCATCGTGAAAAGAAGTGGTTTGGTAATTCAGCATAATGTCATCGGCCCCTGGAATGCCCATAATAAAGGTCAGGCCAGCGGTGGCGAGCAAAGTCATGAGCGTATCCATATCGTCTTGGTCCGCTTCGGCATGGTTGGTGTAGCACACGTCGCAACCTAGCGGCACGCCTAATAATTTTCCGCAGAAATGGTCTTCTAAACCAGCGCGGATAATTTGCTTACCATCGTATAAATACTCAGGGCCGATAAAGCCAACCACAGTATTCGTCAGTAGCGGTGATAAATGCCGTGCCACGGCGTAAGCGCGGGCTTCGCAGGTTTGCTGATCAACCCCAAAATTAGCATTGGCAGAAAGCGCTGAACCCTGGCCTGTTTCAAAATACATGACGTTACTGCCACCTGATTCATTTTTACTTGGTTCATTTTTACTTGGTTCATTTTTAATAGTGCCGCGATTAAGTGACAAAGCTGCGGATTGTGCTTCTTTAAGTAACGCAATATCAATACCGAAACTTTTATTGGCTTTTTCTGTGCCCGCAATGGATTGAAACACTAAATCCACGGGCGCGCCGCGTTCAATCAGCTGAATTTGATTTGTCACATGGGTAAGTATGCAAGATTGCGTGGGGATTTCGTATTGGTTGATGACCTCGTCTACCATGTAATACAAATCCATGAGTGCTGGCAAGCTGTCAGTTGCTGGATTAATGCCGATAACGGCATCGCCCGCGCCATATAGCAAACCATCAAGCATCGAGGCTGCGATACCGCGCATATCATCCGTAGGGTGATTCGGTTGCAGTCTTACCGAAATATGTCCTGGCAAGCCGATGGTATTACGAAAAGTCGTCGTAATATGGCATTTTTTTGCGACCAAAATCAAATCCTGATTACGCATCAATTTACTGACCGCTGCCGCCATTTCTGGTGTAATGCCTGTGGCGACGCGTTTTAAGGCGGCGCTGTCGGCAATGTCTGAAAGTAGCCAGTTACGAAAATCGCCCACAGTTAAATGGCTAATTTCAGAAAATGCGGCCTTGTCGTGCGTATCCACAATCAAACGCGTGACTTCATCAGACTCATAGGGAATTAACAAATCGGTTAAAAACGTTTTGAGTGGGATCTCAGCAAGGCACATTCTAGCCGCCATGCGTTCAGCGTATGTGTCCGCCGCAACGCCAGCCAGAAAATCACCCGAGCGAGCCGGCGAAGCTTTGGCCAGCACGGTTTTTAAATCCGCGAATTGGTAGGTGTGTGTACCTACGCAGTATTGATAAGTTGCCATATCCACAGCCCCAAATAAAAAGCACCGCCTCATTAATACACCAAATAGTCCCTGTGCATTATGCGGCATTTTTTCATGATGTCGCAAGCTCGTTTTGTTAATTTAACCGTATTAGTTAAGACGTTAATACCATGGAATGAGTGGTACCAAATACCGATTAGAAAATGGTACTTGCATTACGCCATTATAAATTTATACTGTGAGAGCACTATCTCTATAAATCCACAAAAAGGAATAGCAGCACTTTAGTTTTTAGATTTACAACCACATGATTTAGCAGCATTTATTCGACTTTCATCTTTAATTTAGGGGGTAAGAAAATGAGTGGAACAAAACATGCAGGATCGGCTACGGAGCAAGATGCCGCTGAACTCAAAAAAATGGGGTATGAGCAAGAGTTACACCGACACATGGGTGGGTTTTCTAACTTTGCGATTTCTTTTTCAATTATTTGCATTCTGGCGGGAGGTATCTCTGCTTTCCCTTTGGCGCTGGGGGCTGCTGGCGGCGCTTCCATCGGTATTGGCTGGCTAGTTGGGGGTTTATTTGCGACGATTGTTGCGCTAGCCATGGCGCAAATTTCATCTAGCTACCCGACTGCTGGCGGTTTGTACCACTGGGGCTCTATTCTAGGTGGCAAAGGCTATGGTTGGTGTACGGCTTGGTTCAACTTGCTGGGTCTTATTTTTGTGGTGGCATCAGTTAACTTTGCGGTATATGACTTCTTCTTTAAAGGCTTGGCTGCGCCAATTTTAGGCATAGATGTTTCTGGCTACGGTTATTTGCACCAAACACTCTATATCGCTGCTTTCACCATATTACAGGCCGTACTGATCTATCGTTTTCCAAAATTCACGACCAAAATCACTGATCTTTCTGGATATTTAATTATGGTCATCGGTGGTGTGCTGACGATGTCTTTATTGGCTTACAACCAGGCGCCATTAGATTATTCTAGACTTTTCACGTTCACTAACTTTACGGGTTCAGAAGGTAGCGTATGGCCGGCTTCTGAGGGCATGGTGTTTCCGTTCTTACTTGGCCTGTTACTAGCGGTTTATACCATTACTGGTTTTGATGCCTCTGCGCATACTGCTGAGGAAACACGGGATGCAGCCAGAGCCGTTCCAAAAGGCATTGTGAGTTCAGTCATCTATTCAGCAATTTTTGGCTACGTGATGATTTGTACTTTTGTATTAGTCATGCCCGATGTAGCGACAGGGGTAAAACAGGGCTTTGGCTTTTTTGATGCTTTACTGGGAACTTTGCCCCCTGCCTTAAAAGCGGTTCTTGGTTTAGGCATTTTCTTGGTTAACTTTTTATGCGGCCTAGCCTGCTTAACTTCAACCTCACGCATGATGTTTGCTTTTGCGCGTGATGGCGGCCTGCCCGCATCAAATGTACTGCGTAAAGTACACCCAAGCCTCAAAACACC
>JBARQL010000009.1:0-1958 GCA_049643685.1 Methylotenera sp. | reverse complement strand
TGGTGCAAGTCACCATGCCTGGATTAGAGGAGTTAATTGCAGTATTGAGTGCGCAATCAAATTCATTGCCTTTGGCTAACACGTAATTGCGGTTTCCCAGTAGCCTTGCCTTGGTTTTAGGCGTGTAAGTAGGTGTTAATTGCATACCGTCTGGGTTAGAGCGAGCAGGCCTGTCAAACGTACCCTCAGTTTCAACTTCTTGGCTCAGGGGTCTTGCTATCTTAATGTTTGTGTTTTGGTTGTACAGACCTTGATTAGCAGTACCTGTTGCTACAGCTAATTGCGATTCGCCTTGCTCTGGCAGGATGTCAGCATCATAGCGGCTTGGGTTTGGTTTAACTGTAATAGTTTGCCCATGTTGCATTTGTTGATTATTGGGTACTACGCCTATCGGTGTAACACCCATATTTGCGTTATCAGGCATCGGCGTTGTCTGACCCTGCATTTCTGCTGGTTTAAGCAGTGTACCTTCGCCTTCGACACCCATTGGCTTAATGGTGTTTTCTGCGGTAAATTTATGTGACTTTTGTTCCTCTTTGCTAGTCAACAAGTGGGCTTGATAGCGAGAATATGCGAAATAGCCTGCACTGCCGAATAACAGTGGAATCGCCAACATAAATAGCATTGCGCCCCAATTTTTTCTGGCAGTGTAGGCTTGATCAATACTGGTTTTATGTGAGCTTTCATGTAACCCTGCTTCGCTCGCTTGGTTTTGCTGGTGTTCGTTATTTTCGATGGAATTGGTCATGATTATTCTGCCACCTGACGTGAGACGCCTAATGTCACGGTGCCGTTTTTAGGGCTAACACCTTCAATATCGTAAGCATCATTCCAAACACCAACTACTTGCTTGCTTAAACGCAGCACATAGTGTTTTGCCATACCATGAATGACGATAGTATCTTTACTGTCGCCCTCCATATGCGTATTCACCATAGATTCAGTGCCATCGGCGGTGACGCGAAATACCGCTGGAATTTCGCGGTGATTCGGAATCTTAAGATAAGTAAAATTACCATCATCCCATGCTGCCGTGGGTGCAATTTCATCTGAATTAGTCATCACCTGCATGCTGTATTGCGTGTTGCGTACTGCTTGTGGTGCGGCTTGCAACTGTTTTACTTTGGCTTTGTTGATGGCCTCAATTTGTGCTGGCGTTAATGGTGCAACTTCGGTATTCGGCTTAGGGTAAGTATAAGCAATGCGCCAAGTGCCTTTATCTGAGCTGTGGTCTTTGAGTACCCGTAAATCAAAGGCATAGCTACGCCTATCCGTTTTAACGACAAGATTGCTATCATGGGCATTCTTTTTAGGTTTTAATAGAATGAAGTTGCTGCCCACTTTGGCTGAAGTAATCCAATTATCGGTATCGCCGCCGCCTACACCATCCTTCACAATATGTTCATCCGCTTCTAAATCAATATGGGTAGCAAAGCCACGCTTGGCTTTAATCATGGTGACTTGATTCATATCGTAAGGAATGCGCTGTACTGGGTTTGCTATGCCTTCAATGACTTGAGCATTGGCTTGCGCGAAGCCAGTGATACTTAATGAGGCAAGAACAGCTAACTTGATAGCGTTGCGCGTTAATTTAGTACGTACTAAATTCATGGCTGCTTGATTGATTGTAGACTTCATTGTGCGGATACTCCGTTAGCGGCTGGTGACGTGCCGTTAGCTGATGGTGATAAAGACTGAGTGGCATTAATAATAGGTGCAGCAACTGCTGCGCCTTTTTCTTCTCTGTCGACCACATAGCCTGTGACCTTGAATCCATAAGGATTGGCATCAAGGTCTTTTTGTAATGTGAGTAGTGAAGGTTTTTCGTAAATATAAGTCATTGAGGCAATGTATTTACCTGCAATTTCAGTGTCGTAGCCACGCTCACGCGTGGTACGCTCATACCGAATGATGGCAGTACCCTGCGCGCCTGGCGGCAATGTCGTTGAAACGATGTG
>JBARQL010000008.1:0-15649 GCA_049643685.1 Methylotenera sp. | reverse complement strand
TAATGTCGCCCATGTAATCTTCTGGCGTTTCAATTTCCACCGCCATCATAGGCTCTAGTAGAATCGGATCCGCTTTACGCATACCATCTTTAAAGCCCATTGAAGCGGCCATTTTAAAGGCGTTTTCGTTCGAGTCAACATCATGGTAAGAACCATCAAACAAAGTCACTTTAACGTCAACCACTGGGAAGCCAGCCAAAACGCCTGATGGAATTGTTTCGCGCAAACCTTTTTCAACTGCAGGAATAAATTCACGTGGCACTGTGCCGCCTTTAATCGCATCAATAAACTCAAAACCTTTACCTGGCTCGTTAGGCTCCATGATTAGCCACACGTGACCATACTGACCTTTACCACCAGATTGTTTAACGTATTTACCTTCAACTTCAACTTTCTTTTTAATCGCTTCACGGTAGGCTACTTGTGGCGCACCAACGTTCGCTTCCACGTTAAATTCGCGGCGCATACGGTCCACTAGAATTTCTAGATGCAACTCACCCATACCTGAAATAATCGTTTGATTCGTTTCTTCATCCGTTTTAACACGGAAAGAAGGATCTTCTTGCGCTAGACGATTTAAAGCAACGCCCATTTTTTCTTGGTCGGCTTTTGTTTTTGGCTCTACGGCAACATGAATCACTGGCTCAGGGAATATCATGCGCTCGAGAATAATTTCTTCATTCACAGCACATAAGGTGTCACCAGTCGTAGCTTCTTTCAAACCAATTGCTGCAGCAATATCACCCGCACGCACTTCAGTTAATGGCTCGCGCGTATTCGCGTGCATTTGCACAATACGACCGATACGCTCTTTTTTGCCCTTGATTGGGTTGTAAACCGTATCGCCTGCGTTAATTACACCAGAATAAACGCGGAAGAAAATCAGTTGACCAACAAACGGGTCAGTCATAATTTTAAAGGCTAATGCAGAGAATTTTTCATCATCAGAAGCTCTAAGGCGAATTTCTTTACCATCACCATCCTCAGCTTTAGTTGGTGGAATGTCTGTTGGAGCTGGCATCAACTCAACCACTTTATCCAACATCGCTTGAACACCTTTGTTTTTAAAAGCTGAACCACATACCATCGGCACGATTTCAAAGGCAATAGTACGAATACGCAAACCTGCCATGATATCGGCTTCTGACAAATCACCTTCTTCAAGATATTTGTTCATCAACTCTTCATTAGCTTCAGCGGCAGCTTCAACCATGTTTTCACGCCATTTATCGCAAGTTGCTTTTAAGTCAGCAGGAATATCGCGGTAATCAAACTTCATGCCTTGAGATTCTTCATCCCAATAAATGGCTTTCATTTTGATTAAATCAACAACACCTTCAAATTTTTCTTCAGCGCCGATTGGCACTTGCAAAGGGATTGGATTTGCTTTGAGACGTGCACGCATTTGGTCGTACACTTTAAAAAAGTCTGCGCCAGCGCGGTCCATTTTATTAACGAAGGCTAAACGTGGCACTTTATATTTATTTGCTTGACGCCATACGGTTTCAGACTGAGGTTGAACACCACCCACAGCACAATACACCATACATGCACCATCAAGCACACGCATTGAACGCTCTACTTCAATGGTAAAGTCAACGTGGCCTGGAGTATCAATAATATTGATGCGATGCTGGTCGAATTGACCAGCCATGCCTTTCCAGAAGCAGGTAGTAGCTGCTGAAGTAATAGTAATACCGTGCTCTTGCTCTTGTTCCATCCAATCCATTGTTGCTGCGCCATTATGCACTTCACCAATTTTATGATTCACACCAGTGTAGAACAAGATACGTTCAGTAGTTGTCGTTTTACCTGCGTCAATGTGCGCAGAAATACCAATGTTACGGTAGCGTTCAATAGGGGTTATACGAGCCACGGCTATTACCTTTACTTAAATATTATTGCTTAAATTCTTAAAGAGCAATTGGCCTAAGTCGAAACTTAAGCCAATTTATTTACATAATTACCAGAACTTTTAATGACTAGAACCTGAAGTGAGAGAAGGCTTTATTCGCTTCTGCCATACGGTGAACTTCTTCACGTTTTTTCATTGCTGAACCTCGACCTTCAGAAGCTTCAGTTAGTTCGGCAGCCAAACGCAAGCCCATTGACTTCTCACCACGTTTACGCGCCGCATCACGCATCCAACGCATTGCCAAAGCACTACGACGGTTAGGACGCACCTCAACTGGCACTTGATAGTTAGCACCACCAACGCGACGGCTTTTAACTTCCACTAATGGACGTAAATTTGTCAATGCAAGTGTAAACACTTCCAAAGCATCTTTACCTGTTTTAGCTGTAATTTGATCAAAAGCACCGTACAAAATACGCTCCGCTACTGATTTTTTACCACCTGTCATTAACACATTCACAAATTTTGAAACTTCCTGGCTTCCAAATTTCGGATCTGGCAGGATGTTGCGTTTGGGGACTTCTCTACGTCTTGGCATGCTTACTCAACTTTCTTAATCTCTATTCTCTGTTATGTTTTGCTAGCAACTACATTAGCAAGGCCTTTGGACGGCCGCTTTCAAATTTTTTGCCTATTGCGTTTTTTTGCTACTACTTGGCCACTTTACCTTCTTTAGGACGTTTAGCGCCGTATTTAGAACGTGATTGTTTACGGTCTTTTACGCCCGCTGTATCCAAACTACCACGCACCATATGGTAACGAACACCCGGCAAATCTTTTACACGACCGCCACGCAATAGCACAACACTATGCTCTTGCAAGTTATGGCCTTCACCGCCGATATAGCTAATTACTTCGTAGCCGTTAGTCAGACGTACTTTAGCCACTTTACGCAAAGCTGAGTTAGGCTTTTTCGGTGTTGTTGTGTAAACACGCGTACAAACACCACGTTTTTGTGGGCAAGCTTCAAGAGCTGGCACTTTACTTTTTGTGACCACTTTAGCGCGTGGCTTACGAATTAACTGATTGATGGTTGGCATTGCCTTAATCCCTAACTAGAGGTTCTCTAATAATGTTTCTTTTAATTTCTGAAAAACAGCTGGAATAACCTATGCCATTGACTGACAATTTAGCTATTCTGAAAAACCAAGCATTCTATTTAGCCTTGAAGTTGTTGTCAAGGTTTAAATAGAATCCATGCGCTTGATTTATTCTGCTGCTACTTCTCCAACAGCCTCACTTGCCACTTCAGCTACAGTTTCATCAGCAGATAAAAACAATGCTTCTGCTGGAACCTCTTTTACCGGGACGCCGCCAGCTACCGCGGCACGCTTACGCGCATCATGATAGGCTAGGCCAGTACCTGCAGGAATTAAACGTCCAACTATCACGTTTTCTTTCAAACCACGAAGTTCATCACGTTTACCTAATATTGCGGCTTCGGTTAACACACGTGTTGTTTCTTGGAACGATGCCGCTGAAATAAATGAATCTGTTGATAATGATGCTTTAGTAATACCAAGCAACACATATTCAAATTCAGCTGGGCGTTTATTTTCCGCAATAACGCGCTCATTTTGCGCCAATAAATCTGCGCGCTCAACTTGCTCGCCCATAATAAAGCTTGTATCACCAGCATCTGTTACACGTACTCGGCGTAACATTTGACGCACAATCACTTC
This sequence comes from Methylotenera sp., assembly GCA_049643685.1. Classification (GTDB taxonomy): domain Bacteria; phylum Pseudomonadota; class Gammaproteobacteria; order Burkholderiales; family Methylophilaceae; genus Methylotenera. The sequence goes on along the minus strand of JBARQL010000008.1, from coordinate 12,052 downwards.
AATATGTTTGTCGTTAATTTTAACGCCTTGCAAACGATACACGTCTTGCACTTCGTCGATGATGTAACGCGCCAATGCTTCGCGGCCCTGTAAACGTAGAATGTCTTGTGGCTCGGCTGGGCCGTCCACAATCGTTTCACCTTTGGTCACCACTTGACCATCATGCGCCGTAACGTGCTTATCTTTAGGAATCAAGAATTCGCTGGTGATGCCGTCTAAATCGGTAATCACTAAACGTTGTTTACCTTTAGTATCTTTACCGAATGACACTGTACCCGTCACTTCAGCCAACATACCTGCATCTTTTGGTGAGCGCGCTTCAAATAGCTCAGCAACGCGTGGTAGACCACCCGTAATATCACGTGTTTTAGATGACTCTTGTGGAATACGTGCGATTACTTCACCTACGCCTACTTCTTGACCATCTTTAACAGTAATAATACAACCCAATTGGAATGTCGTATTCACTGACTGCTCGCTACCCGTGATTTTTACTTCAACACCGTTAGCATCTAACAATTTAACCTGTGGACGTAGGCCTTTAGTTTGGCCAGCACGTTGTTTAGGATCAATTACCACTAATGATGACAAACCTGTTACGTCATCAATTTGTTTAGCAACGGTAATCCCTTCTTCCACGTTTTCAAATTTAATTTGACCCGCGTACTCAGTAATAATTGGACGGGTATGAGGATCCCAAGTAGCAATCGCTTGACCTGCTTTTACTGTTTTACCGTCAGTAATTTGCAATGTCGCACCATATGGCACTTTATGGCGCTCACGCTCACGACCGTTTTCATCAGCAATAATCACTTCACCATTCCGTGAAATTACCACTTGCTCATTACGCGCATTCGTTACATAACGCATCGTAGAAGTGAAGTTCAACACACCGTTAGACTTACCCTCAACTTGCGACACTGACGCCGCTCGTGATGCTGCACCACCAATGTGGAAGGTACGCATGGTTAGCTGCGTACCAGGTTCACCGATTGATTGCGCTGCAATCACACCAACAGCCTCACCCATGCTAATCAATTTACCGCGACCTAAGTCACGACCATAACATTTAGCACAGATACCATAACGTGTATCGCAGGTAAGTGCAGTACGCACTTTCACTTCATCAATACCTAGCGCATCAAGATACTCAACTTCATCTTCACCCAATAACGTACCTGCAGGGTAAATCACTGTCTGCGTTTCTGGATTAACCACATCAAGTGCAGCCGTACGACCTAAAATACGATCATGCAATGGCTCAATCACTTCACCGCCTTTTACTAAAGCTTTAGTTACCAAACCATCGCTGGTACCGCAATCATGCTCAGTCACAACCAAGTCCTGCGTCACGTCAACCAAACGACGTGTTAAGTAACCTGAGTTAGCCGTTTTCAATGCAGTATCAGCCAGACCCTTACGAGCACCGTGGGTTGAAATAAAGTATTGCAACACGTTTAAGCCGTCTCTAAAATTCGCTTTAATCGGCGTTTCAATGATGGAACCATCAGGTTTCGCCATCAAGCCGCGCATACCAGCTAACTGACGAATTTGGGCTGCTGAACCACGCGCGCCCGAGTCGGCCATCATGTAAATCGCGTTGAAGGATTCTTGACGTAGCACTTTACCCGCTTTGTCTTTCACTTGTTTGCCATCAGCGTCCAACACATCTTCTTCTTTAAGTTGCTTCATCATGGCGTCAGCGACTTTATCACTTGCACGACCCCAAATATCCACCACTTTATTGTAACGCTCACCTTGTGTTACCAAGCCTGAAACGTACTGATCTTCAATCTCTTTCACTTCAGATTCAGCAGCAGCAATCAACGCCCCTTTTTCTTTTGGTACTAGCATATCGTTAATACTGATAGAAATACCTGCTTTAGTTGCGTATGAATAACCTGCATCTTTTAATTTATCAGCGAATATAACTGTTTCGCGAATACCAACCTTACGGAATGAAGCATTGATTAATTTAGAAATCTCTTTCTTTTTCAGCGCTTTATCAAGGTTGCTATAAGCTAAGCCAGCAGGCAGAATTTGTGACAATAATGCACGCCCTACCGTTGTTTCATAACGATTCGTTTTTTCAGTTTTAACACCGTCTAAATCCAACTCGTATTCTTTAATACGCACGGTAATTTTCGCATGAATATCAATTAAACCTTGGTCAAATACACGTTGTACTTCTTTTACATCTGCAAAGCGCATACCTTCACCACGCGCAGCAACTCTATCGCGTGTCATGTAGTACAAGCCCAACACGATATCTTGTGAAGGAACAATAATTGGCTCACCGTTTGCAGGAGACAACACGTTGTTAGAAGCTAGCATTAGAGTACGTGCTTCCATTTGCGCTTCCAAGCTCAATGGAACGTGAACCGCCATTTGGTCACCATCGAAGTCGGCATTGAATGCCGCACAAACTAATGGATGCAATTGAATCGCTTTACCTTCAATCAAGATCGGCTCAAACGCTTGTATACCTAAACGGTGCAAGGTTGGCGCGCGGTTCAATAGTACTGGATGCTCGCGAATGACATCCTCGAGAATATCCCAAACTTCTGGTCCTTCTTCTTCTACTTTTTTCTTCGCCGCTTTGATGGTTGTTGCAATGCCCAACACTTCCAATTTATGGAAAATGAATGGTTTGAATAATTCCAAGGCCATTTTTTTAGGTAAGCCGCATTGATGCAATTTCAGTTGTGGACCAACCACAATCACTGAACGACCTGAGTAATCTACACGTTTACCCAACAAGTTTTGACGGAAACGACCGCCTTTGCCTTTAATCATGTCAGCCAATGACTTCAATGGACGCTTGTTTGCACCAGTCATCACTTTACCGCGACGACCGTTATCTAATAATGAGTCCACCGCTTCTTGCAACATACGCTTTTCGTTACGTACGATAATTTCAGGTGCTTTTAACTCTAACAAGCGTTTTAAACGGTTGTTACGGTTAATTACACGACGATATAAATCGTTCAAATCTGAAGTCGCAAAACGACCGCCATCCAATGGTACCAATGGACGTAATTCTGGCGGTAACACTGGCAAGATTTCAAGAATCATCCACTCTGGTTTGATGCCAGATTTTTGAAATGCTTCTAACACTTTTAATCGTTTAGCAATTTTCTTGATTTTCGCCTCAGAGCCCGTTGCGCCTAAGTCTTGGCGTAATTGAACCACTTCACGCTCAATATCCATCGTACGTAATAACTCACGCACCGCTTCTGCACCCATTACCGCGTTAAATTCGTCGCCGTATTCTTCTACTTTTGCTTGGTAATCGTCCTCAGTCAACAACTGGCCTCGTGTGAGAGGAGTCATGCCTGGATCAACCACGATAAATGCTTCAAAGTACAATACGCGTTCGATATCACGCAGAGCGATGTCTAACACCATGCCTAGACGGCTTGGTAGTGACTTTAAGAACCAAATATGTGCCACTGGTGACGCTAGGTCAATATGACCCATACGCTCACGACGCACTTTAGATAGCGTAACTTCAACACCACATTTTTCGCAGATCACTCCGCGATGTTTTAAGCGTTTATATTTACCGCATAGGCACTCGTAATCTTTTATCGGGCCAAAGATTTTTGCGCAGAATAAACCATCACGCTCAGGTTTGAATGTACGGTAGTTGATAGTTTCTGGCTTTTTAACTTCGCCATATGACCATGAACGGATTTTTTCAGGTGAAGCGAGTGCGATCTTAATCGCATCGAACTCTTCTTCTTGCGTTACCTGTTTAAATAAGTCTAATAGAGCTTTCAAGTCTGTTCTCCTTAGTTTCTGTCTAGGTCAATGTCGATAGCGAGTGAACGAATTTCTTTCACTAACACGTTAAATGATTCCGGCATGCCGGCATCAATTTTGTGTTCGCCTTTAACAATGTTTTCATATACTTTTGTACGGCCAGTCACATCATCAGATTTCACTGTCAGCATTTCTTGTAATGTATATGAAGCACCATAAGCTTCGAGCGCCCAAACCTCCATCTCACCGAAACGCTGACCACCGAATTGCGCTTTACCACCCAATGGTTGTTGCGTGACTAATGAATATGGTCCTGTTGAACGTGCATGCATTTTGTCATCCACCAAGTGATGCAATTTCAATACGTGCATATAACCAACCGTCACCGGACGCTCAAAAGCATCGCCTGTACGGCCATCAAACAATGTCACCTGTGTTTTACCTGCGTGGAATTTCAATTGCTTAGTACGTGCAGCATCATCAGGATAGGCCAAATCCAGCATAGCTTTAATGTCTGATTCTGCCGCGCCATCAAACACTGGTGTTGCAAACGGCACGCCGTTAGTAAGATTGCGTGCAAGCTCTAACACTTCAGCATCACTGAAAGATTTAATGTCTTCTTTTTTACCTGTACTGTCGTTGTAAATTTGCTCAAGAAATTTACGAATTTCAGCGACTTTTGCTTCTTCACGTAACATTTCATCAATACGCAAGCCTAAGCCTTTTGCAGCCCAGCCCAAGTGAACTTCTAAAATCTGACCGATGTTCATCCGTGAAGGAACGCCTAGCGGGTTCAGCACGATGTCCATCGGCGTACCATCCGCCATATGCGGCATATCTTCTACTGGACAGATTTTTGAAATCACACCCTTGTTACCGTGACGACCGGCCATTTTATCACCTGGCTGAATACGACGTTTAACAGCTAAATATACCTTAACCATTTTTTGTACGCCAGCTGGCAACTCATCGCCTTGCGTTAATTTACGTTTTTTCTCTTCAAATTTGCTATCAAAAGAAACTCGTGCTTGCGCCAAGCCATCTTTCAACTGCTCTAACTGACGTGCTGCCTCTTCATCGCTTAGGCGAATATCAAACCAATCATAGCGGCCAACTGAAGCCAAATACTCAGCACTTAAAACATCGCCTTTTTTCAGCTTGTTAGGGCCGCCAGTGGCCGTTTTGCCCTCAATCAAACGGCGAATACGACCGAACGCATCGTCTTCCACAATACGCATTTGGTCAGCCAAATCGGTTTTGTAATGGGCCAATTGGTCATCAATAATTTGTTGCGCTCGCACATCGCGCTCCAAACCTTCACGTGTAAACACTTGCACATCAATCACCGTGCCGCTCATGCCAGATGGCACGCGCAATGAAGTATCTTTAACATCAGATGCTTTTTCACCAAAAATTGCCCGTAACAATTTTTCTTCTGGTGTAAGTTGCGTTTCACCTTTTGGCGTCACTTTACCTACCAATACATCACCAGATTCGACCTCGGCACCGATATAGATAATACCCACTTCATCTAGGCGACCTAACATACGCTCACTTAGATTTGAGATATCTTGTGTGATTTCTTCAGCACCCAATTTAGTATCACGTGCAACTACCGTTAGCTCTTCAATGTGAATTGAAGTGTAGCGATCGTCTGAAACTACGCGCTCTGAAATCAAAATAGAGTCTTCATAGTTATAGCCGTTCCAAGGCATAAAGCCTACCAACATGTTTTGACCTAGCGCCAATTCACCCATATCAGTCGAAGCTCCATCGGCAATCACATCACCACGTGCCAACTGATCGCCTACGCGCACTAATGGACGTTGGTTAATGTTGGTGTTTTGGTTTGACCGTGTATATTTAGTTAAGTTGTAAATATCCACACCAACTTCACCGTCTTTCGCTTCGTCATCGTTCACACGAACAACGATACGACCAGAATCCACATAATCCACTACACCGCCACGACGTGCTTGTACGGTTGTACCAGAATCGACTGCTACGGTACGCTCAATCCCTGTCCCGACCACCGCTTTTTCCGCGCGTAAACAAGGTACCGCTTGGCGCTGCATGTTGGCACCCATCAAGGCTCGGTTCGCATCATCGTGTTCCAAGAATGGAATCAACGAGGCCGCAACAGACACAATTTGACCTGGTGCAACGTCCATATATTGAACACGTTCAGGCTGCGTCATGGTAAATTCGTTGTGATGGCGTGATGAAATTAAATCTTCAACAAACATGTTTTTAGCGTCTAAGTCTGTGTTCGCTTGCGCAATCATGTACTGACTCTCTTCAATCGCAGATAGATAGTCAATGGTGCTTGATACTTTATTGCCTTCTACACGGCGATATGGAGTTTCTAAGAAACCATATTCATTGGTTCGTGCATACAAAGCCAGCGAGTTAATCAAACCAATATTTGGCCCTTCTGGCGTTTCAATCGGGCATACACGACCATAATGGGTTGAATGGACGTCACGTACTTCAAAACCAGCACGTTCACGTGTCAAACCACCTGGGCCTAAAGCTGAAATACGACGTTTATGCGTAATTTCAGACAATGGATTGGTTTGATCCATAAACTGTGATAATTGGCTTGAACCAAAGAATTCGCGAATCGCACTAGATACTGGTTTAGCATTGATTAAATCATGCGGCATCAAATTGTCTGATTCAGCCTGCGATAAACGCTCCTTAACAGCACGTTCTACACGCACCAAACCAGTACGGAATTGGTTTTCTGCTAACTCACCCACTGAACGAATGCGACGATTACCTAAGTGATCGATGTCATCAATTTCACCGCGGCCGTTGCGTAATTCTAACAACACGCCAATGACAGCTAAGATATCATCATTAGAAAGAATATTTGAACCTTCTGCGCCACGTGGACCAATTGCTTCATAGAACTTACGCATCCAATTTGATTGGCGTTCTTCAGCTTTTTCTGGGAAAGCACGACGATTAAATTTCATGCGGCCAACACGTGATAAATCGTAACGATCTTCATTAAAGAATAGACCTTGGAACAGCGCCTCTACTGATTCTTCTGTTGGCGGCTCTCCTGGGCGCATCATACGGTAAATTGCTACACGTGCGCTATACTGATCAGGCACTTCATCAATGCGCAAGGTTTGTGAAATATAATCACCATGATCTAAATCATTAGAATATAGCGTGCTGATTTGACTTACTTTTGCTTCCACTAATTTCTCTAACAATGATTCTGTAATTTCATCATTACAGTTAGCAACCACTTCACCAGTTTCTTTATCAACAATATTATTCGCAAGTGCTCGGCCTAAAATAAATTCCTGTGGCACAGCAATTTTGCTCACCCCAGCTTTTTCCATTTCACGAATGTGCTTGACGGTAATTCGTTTATCTTTAGCTACCAACACTTCACCGTTTTTAGCAACGATGTCAAATTTCGCCACCTCACCGCGCAGGCGGTCTGGTACTAACGTGAACTCAACACCTTTGGCACTCACATGGAACGTATCAAAATCAAAGAAAGTGCCAATAATTTGTTCTGGGGTATATCCGAGCGCTTTTAGCAAAATGGTCACAGGCATTTTACGGCGACGGTCGATACGGAAATACAAGTAATCTTTAGGATCAAACTCGAAATCCAACCATGAACCACGATAAGGAATGATGCGTGCTGAGAACAGCAATTTACCTGATGAGTGCGTTTTACCACGGTCATGCTCAAAGAACACACCTGGGCTACGATGCAATTGTGAAACAATCACACGCTCAGTACCGTTAATCACAAATGAGCCATTTTCAGTCATCAAAGGCAATTCGCCCATATAGACTTCTTGCTCTTTCACTTCTTTCACAGTCGGCTTAGAAGCCTCTTTATCCATGATGGTCAAGCGAACTTTAACGCGCAACGGTGCCGCAAAAGTCAAGCCACGTTGCTGACACTCTTTCACGTCAAAAGGCTCAGCGCCTAATTGATAGCTCACGTAATCTAAACGGGCATTGCCTGAGTGGCTAACGATAGGAAAGACAGAGGCGAATGTTGACTGCAATCCATCTTCAGTACGTTTATCTGCTGGAGTGTCAGCCTGAAGAAAAGCCGCATAGGACTCAAGCTGCATTGCAAGTAAGTAAGGGATTTCTTGCACACTTTCGCGTTTGGCAAAACTTTTACGAAGGCGTTTTTTTTCAGTGAAGGAATAGCTCATTGCATCTCCTAATATTTGAGGGCAGAAATTAAAGTGCTTAAATTAATTTTGTAAGACTTATAATTAAATTAATTAGATTGAAAGCACTTTTATTTCTAACTTCATATGTTAAAAATATATGTGAAAACTTTAAATACGATTACATTTTTACTATGTTTCGTCGTTACAAACGGCGAAGGCTGACGGTTTCCCGTCAGCCTAATTCAATCATTTAGCGATGAATTATTTGATTTCGCCAGTTGCACCAGCTTCAATCAGTTTTTTCAATGCTGCATCAGCATCAGCTTTGTTAACGCCTTCTTTAACCGCTTTTGGTGCGCCGTCAACCAAGTCTTTAGCTTCTTTTAAGCCTAAACCCGTTAATTCACGTACCGCTTTAATTGCGCTAACTTTTTGTTCACCAGCCGTTAAAAGCATTACAGTGAATTCTGTTTGCTCAGCCGCGGCTGCAGCAGGAGCACCTGCACCACCACCTGCAACAACTGCTACCGCAGCTGCTGAAACGCCGAATTTTTCTTCGATTTCTTTAATGAATGCTGTCAAGTCTAAAACTGACATGTTACCTACTGCATCTAAAATATCTGCATTTGAAATTGCCATTTTGAATGTTCCTTAAGTTAATTTTTATAAATACTAAACTCTAAAAATATGTGGTGTTAATGAAGCTTAAGCGGCTTCTTTAGCGTCACGAATTGCCGCCATCGCGCGTGCGAATTTGGTAGGCACTTCGTTGAGCGTACGCGCAAACTTAGCAAGCAATTCTTCACGCCCCAATGTAGAAGCTAGCGCTTGAACGCCTGCTACATCCATTAGTTGATTAGGAATAGCACCTGCAGTAATAACAAATTTCGGATTAGTTTTAGCGAAATTATTCATTACTTTTGCTGCTGCCACTGGGTCTGTAGAAATACCAAACACCAGCGGGCCAACCATGCTATCTGCTAATGCAGCGAATGGTGAACCATCAACCGCACGGCGTACCAATGTATTTTTCAACACCCGTAGATAAACGCCCGCATTACGTGCTTCAGCACGCAATACAGTCATGTCAGCCACGCCCATACCGCGATACTCAGCAAGCACAATTGCTTGCGCTTCTGCAACTTGCGTGCTAACTTCAGCAACCACTGCTTTTTTCTCTGTAAGATTTAGACTCAAAGTCTTCTCCTTCCGTTAAAATCTCTGTTTTATTACTAAAACAGAATCTGCTTTCAGCATTTTAAAAAATACTAAAAACCATTTTACGGCGACCATTCACTAGGAGTTATTATTCCTGTTTAGGGATACGCCATCTGCGTAGGGTTTAGCAAATTCAAGGCAGAGGTTAAAGCTAAAAGCGCCTCTTCACCCATCTTAAGTTCACTTACATTAAGTCCTTACGGACACCTACGGTCTTTGATAACCTCATCACTATCGGCCAGCCATTGCTGATTAACTATTAGTGACGAGCCCAAAGCCCTTTGCGATCGGACATCGTTAATTAAGTCCAATCATCATTCTTTAATTTATGCAACCAAGCTTGCTTGATCAACACGTACGCCAGCACCCATCGTGCTAGATACTGATAATTTTTTAAGGTAAATACCCTTAGTTGAGGCTGGTTTTGCTTTATTTAAAGCATCTACTAGCGCAACTAAATTGCCTTGCAGCTGCTCAACCGTGAAAGAAGCACGGCCGATTGTGCAATGCACAATGCCGCCTTTATCAGTACGGTATTGCACTTGACCAGCTTTAGCGTTTTTAACTGCTGTTGCCGCATCAGGCGTTACAGTACCAACTTTCGGATTTGGCATTAAACCACGCGGGCCTAAAATTTGACCCAAAGCGCCCACAATACGCATCGCATCAGGGGTTGCGATGACAATGTCAAAATCCATCACACCTGCTTTAACTTGTTCAGCTAAGTCTTCAAAACCTACGATGTCAGCGCCAGCTGCTTTTGCAGCCTCAGCTTGCGCACCTTGCGCAAACACTGCAACGCGTGTGGTTTTGCCAGTACCGTTTGGCAACACCAAAGCACCACGCACTAATTGGTCAGATTTACGGGCATCGATACCAAGATTTACAACCGCATCAATAGACTCGTTGAATTTTGCTGTTGCATTTTCTTTAACCAAACTTAGACTTTCAGTCACAGGATACAACTTATTGCGATCCACTTTTGCGCGTAGCGCATCTATTCTTTTAGCCATGTTATACACCCTCCACTTCAATACCCATGCTACGTGCGCTGCCAGCAATCGTACGTACTGCAGCATCCATATCTGCTGCTGATAAATCTGCACGTTTAGTGTTCACGATCTCTTCAGCTTGTGCACGCGTAATCTTGCCTACTTTGTCAGTATGTGGACGTGGTGAACCTTTAGTAATGCCAGCTGCCTTTTTAATTAAAATAGTGGCTGGTGGTGATTTCATCACAAATGTGAAACTCTTATCAGCAAATGCTGTTATCACCACTGGAATTGGCAAACCAGGCTCGACACCTTGGGTTGCAGCGTTAAACGCTTTACAGAATTCCATAATATTCAAACCGCGCTGACCTAATGCTGGTCCGACTGGAGGACTTGGGTTGGCTTTCCCTGCAGGAATCTGCAGCTTAATGTAGCCAATGACTTTCTTTGCCATGGTATAACTCCTAATATGGGTACAAGCGCTAAGTAACTTAGCTCCCCTGTTTTAATAAACTAATGACTAACTACTTCTTTTATACTTCTTTTTCGATTTGGCTGAACTCTAATTCAACGGGCGTAGATCGTCCAAAAATAACGACTGAAACATGCAATTTACTCTTCTCGTAATTCACATCCTCAACATTGCCAGAAAAGTCTTTAAATGGTCCATCCACAATCCGAACTGACTCGCCTTTTTCGAAAGTAAGTTTTTGCGTTGGATTACTCTTACTTTCATCAATGCGCTGCAAAATGATATCGACTTCTTTGTCTTTAATCGGTGTAGGTCTTTGTGCACTCCCGCCAATAAATGCGGTGACACGCGGTGTACTTTTCACCAAATGCCAGCTATCGTCAGTCATCTCCATTTGAACCAAAACGTACCCAGGGTAGAGTTTTCGCTCAGAAATCTTCTTCTGACCAGCTTTCATTTCAATCACTTCTTCAATGGGCACTAAAATTTGACCGAACTGATCTTGAAGGCCATTGCGTGTAACGCGCTCCTCCAATGCTTTTTGTACTGATTTTTCAAAACCAGAAAAGGCTTGCACTGCATACCACTTTAAACTCATGATGCACTCCGTCCCATTAACCACTGCACCATATAAGCAAAGCCAATATCTACTACAGCTAAGAAAGCAGCCATAATAACAACCAGTACAAACACCACCATCGTTGTTTGGATGGTTTCTTTTCGGGTAGGCCAGACTACTTTTCGCGCCTCGACTACAGATTCCCCAACAAAACCAAGCGAACGTTGACCTAGAGGCGTCGTCCATAGCACAGCTACAGCTACGCCTAAACCAGCCAGCACAGCCAAAATACGTAAGACTAGCGGTTTATCAGCGAGCAAGTAAAACCCAGCTACCCCTGCTACAACCAGCAGAAACGCCACCAGCATCTTAATTTTGTTGACCATAATTTACTTAATAATGACTAAAAGTTTCAATCCAATTTCCCATCTTTAGTGATAAAGTTGGGAAATATTTATTACATATTTGGCAGGCCAAGAGGGTCTCGAACCCCCAACCCTCGGTTTTGGAGACCGATACTCTACCAATTGAGCTATTGGCCTATATATCTTTAAACTTTGCTAGCTCTACAACTGCAAAAAGCTACGCTGACTAAATCTACTATTAGACATCAAGCGTAGCTCGTGCAAAATTTACTACTATTCAATAATCTTAGCTACCACACCTGCACCTACCGTACGACCACCTTCACGAATCGCGAAGCGTAAGCCATCTTCCATCGCAATAGGAGCGATGAGTGTGACAGTGATGGATACGTTGTCACCCGGCATGACCATTTCTGTCCCTGCTGGTAACTCTACTGCACCAGTCACGTCTGTGGTACGGAAGTAGAATTGTGGGCGGTAGCCTTGGAAGAATGGGGTATGACGACCACCTTCATCTT
>JBARQL010000007.1:0-4599 GCA_049643685.1 Methylotenera sp. | reverse complement strand
AATGTGAATCTTCATCGTCGCCGATTGGCGTTTCCATTGAAATGGGTTCTTTGCTGATTTTTAAGATTTTACGAATCTTATCTTCTGGCATTTCCATTTTTTCAGCGAGCGTTGCTGGATCTGGCTCGACACCTGTTTCTTGCAGAATTTGACGGCTGATACGATTCATTTTATTAATCGTTTCAATCATGTGCACAGGAATACGAATCGTACGTGCCTGGTCGGCAATTGAACGGGTAATTGCCTGACGTATCCACCATGTGGCATAGGTTGAGAATTTGAAACCACGACGGTATTCAAATTTATCCACCGCTTTCATCAAACCGATATTACCTTCTTGAATCAGATCCAAGAATTGCAAACCGCGGTTTGTGTATTTTTTGGCAATCGATATCACCAATCGCAAGTTAGCTTCAATCATCTCGCGTTTAGCACGACGTGCGCGCGCTTCACCCGTAGACATTTGCTTGTTAATTTCTTTCAACTCTTTGATTGGAATGCCCACTTTAGCTTCTAGATCCACCAAACGCTGTTGTTGATCTAAAATTGAGTGGTTGAAGCGGGATAACTTTTCAACGTAAGGTTTATCTGCTTTTAATTCTGCTTCCAACCAGGTCAAATCACATTCATTGCCTGGAAATGACTTAATGAAATGTGGGCGCGGCATGCCTGATTTTTCAACACAGAAATCCATGACTTTACGCTCATGACTACGCACGGTTTCAATAATGTCGCGTACTTGATCGCACAAACCTTCAACTTGTTTTGCCGAGAATCTAAATGCAGTAAGTTCTTCTAAAATTTCAGCTAACAGTCTTTGATATTCTGAATCTTGCGAACCGCTTTCCGCTAAGATAACGGTCATCTTTTGATTGGCCGCGCGAATCACAGCAAAGCGATTAAGCACTTCATCTTTTAGCCTTGCCAAAGCTTCTGCTGAAATGGCGGCCGCTTTAGCGCCGTCTTCATCGTCGTCTTCGCCTTCTTCATCAACTTCCGGCTCTTCGACTTCAGTAGCTTCTACGGTCATCGCATCATCTAAGCCAATGTCTGCATCAATTAAACCATCGACCAAGTCGTCGACACTCATCTCGTCATTTTCAACTTTATCAACCATTGCAAGCAAGGCAGCAATCGTCGTTGGGCAGGCAGCGATTGCTTGCACCATATGCTTTAAGCCGTCTTCAATGCGCCGTGCAATTTCAATTTCACTCTCGCGCGTTAGCAAATCCACCGTGCCCATTTCACGCATATACATACGCACTGGGTCGGTCGTGCGGCCAAAATCTGAATCAACGGTTGCAAGCGCTTGCTCTGCCTCTTCAACGGCGTCTTCATCGGTCACCGCTGGCGGTGCGTCAGACATGAGCAACACTTCTGCATCCGGCGCATCTTCATACACCTGAATACCCATATCGTTAATCATACCGATGATGCCGTCTATTTGCTCAGACCCCTGCACATCATCTGGCAAATGGTCGTTAATTTCTGCATAAGTGAGATAGCCACGCTCTTTACCCAACACAATCAGTGTTTTTAAGCGTGTGCGGCGTTCCTCTGCGTCTGCCAATAGCAACTCAGGGCTGACAAACTCAATATTATTTTTTGCAGCTAATTGATCACTTTTTTTCGGTCTCGCCATGACTTACCTCTTAAATTTGCACACTAGGTTCGTAATTACCAACAAACCTAACGAATGATTTTCGTAACCCTCTATTATAGCAGAATTTAGCTCATTTTTGACTGAGCTTATTCTCTAAACTTTTTAAGTAACGCCTTCTCTTCTTCAGTAAATGCGCTGATTGGCTTTTCGTTAAGTTGCGCCAGCACTTCGCTCATTTTCCTTTGTTCATAACTTTGCTTGAGCAGCTGCTTTGTACCTTCAAAGGCCATTGCGGAATCTAACTTTTCATCTAGCAATGTCAATTCACGTTGTAGTTCTTTGAAAATCTCTGCGCTCACCTTGTTTTCAAGCGCGCGCATAATCACCACGGGTTTAGAGTGCGGGTGAAGTAGGCAAGTTTCAATAGTCTGCTGTAATAATTTATCTTCATCTGAACTGCCTAAGGCCCACAATAAATCTTCTGTGCTCGCAAGGTTTGGCTGCATCAATAACAATAAGCAAAATTGTTTATGTAGAGTGGAAGTGGTACGTGTGAGTTTAGGTCTTGCCTGTGCTGGTGTTTTGTTGAGATCCGGCAGCTTGAGCAAACTGTGCATTTCATCCACTGATAGCTGCGCTAATTCGGCGACTTTTTTTCGCAAAAACATCGCGCTACGCGGCGCTTTGATTTGCTGCATAATGGGTTCAGCTTCGTTCAAAAATCGCACCCGATCTTCTTGACTTTGTAGGGTATTATTCTCGGTTAAGTTCTTTAAAATATACTGCGAAAGTGGCATTGCCGCTTTCATTTCGGCCTCAAATTTTTCTTTGCCAAATTCACGCACATAGGAATCAGGGTCATGCTCTTTTGGCAGAAATAAAAAACTCAGCTTTAAACCATCAGTGAGGGCTGGTAACGCATTCATGGCCGCACGCCATGCTGCAGTTAAACCAGCATTATCGCCATCAAAACAAAATACAATTTCATCCGCCTGGCGCATTAATTTGGTAATGTGAAAGGGCGTAGTCGCAGTGCCTAAAGCCGCAACGGCATATTCAATGCCGTATTGCGCCAGCGCGACTACATCCATATAGCCTTCCACCACCAGCGCTCGACCTGCGTCGCGTATCGCGCGACGCGCCAAAAATAAACCATAAAGTTCATGGCCTTTTTGAAACAACGGCGTTTCAGGTGAGTTGTAATATTTCGGCGTATCTTCAGCGTTAATCACGCGCCCGCCAAAGCCAATCACCTGACCTTTTTGGTCATGAATCGGGAACATAATACGGTCACGAAAGCGGTCATAGCGTTTACCTTGCTCATTTTCAACCACCAACCCCGCCACATTTAACGCTTCATTTTCATAATGCGGGAATATGTTTTGTAAATTTTGCCAGCCTGCTGGTGCGTAACCAATTTGAAACTTTGCTGCCACCTGCCCACTTAACCCACGTGCTTTCAAGTATTCAATCGCGCGTGGCGATTTTTTAAGCTCAGCCTTGTAATAATTGGCGGCTTGCTGCAAAACCTCTTGTAATCCAACCACTACTTTAGGCGCAGGTTTGTCTGGATCTCGCGTTTCTTGAGGCACTGTCATGCCCACCATGCGGGCGAGCTCATTAATGGCCTCAATAAAACTGAGTCCTTGATACTCCATCAAGAAGCCAATTGCCGTGCCATGCGCACCGCAACCAAAGCAATGATAAAACTGCTTAGTAGGACTTACCGTAAAACTAGGGGATTTTTCATTATGGAATGGGCAACAGGCAGAGTAATTAGCGCCCGCTTTTTTCAGAGGCACTGATTTATCAATTACATCAACCACATCAACACGATTGAGTAACTCTTGAATAAAACTTTCAGGAATCAAAATTTATCTGCGCTCGAACGTTTATAAGGCAATTTTAGCTTAATTTTGAGAACAAAAAAGGAGCTTATCGCTCCTTTGGCAGTTACTACTAAAAATTTGCTGCTGAGTTAAGCTAAACGCGTTTTTATCAGCCCTGAAATTTTTCCCATATCGGCCTTGCCAGCAACCAGCGGTTTAATCGCCGCCATCACTTTTCCCATATCTTTCACGCCATCTGCGCCTGTATCAACAATCACTTTGTCCAAGATGACTTTAATTTCATCTTCAGTCAATTGTTGTGGCAAATAGTTTTGCAACACACTCACTTCAAATTTTTCAATATCCGCTAAATCGGTTCTGTTAGCAGATTCAAATGCCGCAATCGAATCACGACGCTGTTTCAACATTTTTTCAATGACGCTAATCACATCAACATCGGTTAATTCAATGCGCTCATCCACTTCACGCTGTTTAATGGCTGCTTGCAACAAACGAATCGCCCCCAAACGCGCACTATCTTTAGCGCGCATTGCCGTTTTCATGTCTTCGGTAATTTGTAACTTAAGACTCATTGTGTTTAGGCTTATGGCGCTTACGCGCTCTTGATGTAGGTATCAAATTTGGCTTGATAATCCGCCATGTGTTCAGTCAGTGCGATTTTGTATTGATTGACAAAGTAATCTAACGCGGCTGCTTTTTCAGTTTCAAAGGTTTCTTTATTGCCACATTGCGTAGCAACCAAAAACGTATTGAAACGTGCAGACGCAAACAAAAAACTTGCATTGACTACACCAAGTTCATGACTTGTTGCCTGTTCGTTGGCAAAACCAATGAACTTGTCGGTCAATTGCCAGAATGCTTCATCTGGCTCTGCTTCAACCGGTTTAGGCTCTGTAAGCTTTTTTTCGGCCATCTGACTGACTTAGTAAAGCTTAGCTGGAAGTGTTTGTTTCATTAGGCGACGATATTGGCGTTTAACCGCAGCAGCCGCTTTACGTTTACGTTCCCAAGTTGGTTTCTCATAAAATTCGCGAGCGCGAAGATCATTCAACAAACCTGTTTTTTCAATTAAGCGTTTAAAACGGCGAAGGGCAACGTCAAACGGCTCATTTTCTTTTACGCGTACACTAGACATTCAATCTCTCT
>JBARQL010000006.1:0-28092 GCA_049643685.1 Methylotenera sp. | reverse complement strand
TACAACAATTCAATTAAGAATGTTTGTAGTGTTTTTTTAATTGTTTAGTCACTTCCCAGTTTGATTTCATACCTTTTGGAAACACCACGAAATCACCCGCTTTAATCACAACGGTTTCGCCACCTTGAGGTGTGACACGAATCTCACCTTCAAGTACATATGCGCTTTCTGTCATACCGAAATCTAGTGGAAATTTTGATGGTGCGCAATCCCAAATAGACCAGCTTGAAACGCCTAATTCTTTGAGTTTCGCTTCAGATGGGTTATGGTCAATGATAATTTGGCTCATGGGGAATCCTTAAATAAGTAATAGTAAATAAAAAAAATACCGCTTAGTTTGAGCGGATTTACGTGGGAAATTATAACATGAAAACCTTGTTTTAAAACGCTGGCAACAACAGATGCTTAGCCTACGCGCACCAGTTTATCTCTTGGGCCGTCCGCCACCACTTTGCCTGCATCAATCGCAATCACGCGCTGGGCAACGCCCAACATAATGGCGCTATGTGTGGTCATGATTAAAATATCTTGTGCTTCCATCAATTGCGGCAAACGCTCGGCTAATAAACGCTCACTATCCGGATCTAATCCTAAAGTAGGTTCATCCAGCAACAAAATACGGCAGGGTTGCGCAAACGTGCGCGCCAAAGCGACTTTCTGCCGCTGCCCACCAGAAAGATTACTGCCACGTTCGTCGATTTGCATGCCTAATGATAAACGCCCACTTTTTAACTCATCTTCTAAGCCAGAAACCCAAAGTGCGCGGATAAAACGATCACTATTCACGCCGCTGCCAGAAATAGTCAAGTTATCTTCAAGTGTTCCTGCAAATAAAGCTGGGTCTTGCGATTTCCAAGCTAACCAATGCGCACGGTCAAAAGGTGCAATATCCTCTAACGATAAACCATCCACCAGAATTTGCCCAGCGTCAAGCTTGCTTAATCCAGCAAGACAACGTAACAAAGTGGTTTTACCTGCACCTGGCCTGCCTAAAAGTGCAATACGCTCACCCGCCGCAATGTTGAGTGAAATATTGTCGAGTGCCACAGGTCTTTCAGGATAAGCTTTTCGCAATCCAACTAAAGAAAGGTTGCCCTGCACATTGGTTCTAGGAATAAATTCACGCGCATTAACTGATTGCAAAGCACTTTCCATACGGCTACTAGCACGTTTAAAATCTTGCCATTTACCAATTACCATAAAGAGTGAGGTTACCAAGGACATTGCACGCGAGGCGAGTAAATTGCAGGCAATTAAACCGCCCACAGAAAGCGCTCTCGCTTCAATTAAATAAGCGCCAGACACCAACATGGCAACCGTGCTAAAAGTGAGCATTGAAGCTGCCAAGGTGCCAGAATGGCTCGTTGCCAAACGTCGTTGACTATCAATCTGTGAAGACATATCTGAAAAGTCCAGCCATCTACGAAAAAATGTGCCCGCAAGCGGCACTGTGCGTATGACATCTAACGCACTTAGTGCCTCACCCATATAAGTAAGCTTGCGTGTATTGAGTTGCTCAGATTCTTTGCTCAACCGATTGGTGCGAACTTGCATCGCATAACCAATCAGGGCATACATCAATACCAATATTGAAGCGACTATCAATAAAGGCCACGCGATAATACCAATCACCAATAAATATAGGATTAAAAATGGTAAATCAGCTAGTACAAGTAGGTAGCTAGAAGATACAAAATCGCGAGAAACAGAAAGGTCTCGATAGTTGGCTAGAAATCTCGCGAAACCTCCCGCCATATCCTTTTGCGCTACTAGCTTTTTCCAGAGAGTTTCATCGCTTCTTCTGGTTAAGTCTTCTGCAATATACTCTGTTGACCACGCGCGTACCATGCGCATACTAGTATCGGTGACAAGGTAGATTGCCATCCCTAGCGTCAACGCCCAAAGCGTTTCAAAAACGCCATTACTTACTACTTTATCGTAAACCAGCATGGAAAATAAAGGTAGTAAAAGCAAGCCTGCGTTAATCAGTAAACTCGCAATCCCTACCTCTGCCCATGCGCCTCTTAATGCTGGCCAAATCGCACGTAATGAATCCAAACTGTTTTCATCTTTATACTCTCGTGGAATGCGCAATACAATCGCCTCAGTCATTGCGTCCCCAGCGGAATCAGGAATCTCGGCAAGCGCTTGCCCTTGGGTATTAAGTGTTTGCCAGTGTTGATGTTGCCGATGCAATAACAAAAAACCGCCACTATAGAGATGAAGAATGGCCAGATCACCCGGTAATTCTAGAATTTTATGTAGACTGGATTTAAGATAATAGGCAGGCACACCATCACGATTAATGTTACTTGCTTGTACGGCCCAATTATCCGTCTTGTTTGCCAGTGCTCCTAACACCCGCTGCATCAACACAGCAGTCGTTTTATTGGCACCGCAAAGACCTGCAATAGCAACTAATACACCTTCTTTATCTAGCCCACTTTCTGGAATAGACGAATTTATAACGGGCGAAAAATCAGCCATGAACACTTTCCATCAACGTGCAAAAACGCAACTAGGCGACCTGCCAGTGGATTTGCGCAACTTGTGCGCCGGCATTAAATATTGTGTAATCTGTCGCCGACCCATTCACTGTCTGCTGAAGCGTTTCACCAGCCACCAAACTGATGTTGATTGAATCCCCAGCATCAGCCTTCACCCATAATTGGGAACTAGTACCATAGTCAACAAAACGCTGAATAGATAAGCTGTCAATTTGCAAATTAGTATTTGTGGCATCACCACGCATATCAAGCACTTCGACATAATCTGTCACATTGGCTAGTGCAGTGAGTGAGTAAGTACCACCCAAATTCACTAATTTAATAATATCGCCATCTCCATTCAACACACCAGCTTGTGATGTGTAAGGCTGATCACCATTGATGTAAGTTGGTAAGTTAATAGGATTACTTGCGTCAACAAAAAACTTATCCGTCCCTAGCCCTCCCTGCGCTGTATCGTGACCTAAAGTCATGATAAAGGTATCATTACCAGCCCCACCACTTAGAGTATCGTTTCCTGCGCCACCATCTAGCAAGTTATCATTACCGTCACCCGTCAAGGTATCGTTAAAGGCACTGCCAATTAAACTTTCAACCCCGCTAAAAGTATCGCCATTCGCATCGCTACCAGTATTCACATTAGTAGTTAAGTTTGCAGTTACTGCACCAGCACTACTTGCATACGATACGGTATCGACACCCAAGCCACCTATGAGTTGATCGCCGCTCGCACCACCGATTAAGGTATCATTACCAGCACCACCATCTAGTATATTGACTAAGCCATCTCCAATGAGAGTGTCATTAAAAGCTGAACCGGTAATATTTTCAAATCCAGAAAGCACATCACCTGCCGCATCGCCTCCTGTATTCACTGCAGCTACTATCAAACTGGCATTCACACCTGCCGTAGAACCTGAGTAGCTTATTGTATCGACACCCACACCGCCGTTCATAATGTCAGCGCCAGTACCGCCTTCAAAGGTGTTATTGTTACCATCACCCGTAAAATTGTCGTTAAATGCTGTGCCAATCAAATTTTCAATGCTGGTAAGACTATCAGAACCCGCACCACCGCTTACATTAGCGCCAAGATTACTTAAGTTGGCTATTACTGCTGAAGTTGCTGAGGCGTAAGATACTGTGTCGATGCCACCAGCACCGTCAATCGTGTCGTTACCCAATCCACCAATAATTAAATTGAATCCACCATCACCTATCAGCGTATCGTTATTAGCCGACCCAATCAAATTTTCAATGCTAGTAAGCACATCTCCATTCGCATCACCCAAAGTACCTGTACCATTGATGGTGACTGCTACAGCTGATAGTGCATTTGCGTAGGACGCTGTATCCGTTCCTAAACCACCTTTTAAGGTGTCAGCCCCTGCACCACCTATTAAAATATCATTACCATCGCTACCATCTATGACGTTTGCATTCCCATCACCAGTGAGCACGTCATCGTAAAATGAACCTTGCAAGTTTTCAAAATTAGTGAGCGTATCTGCACCTTCACCACCAGTATTCTGGGCACCTACAATCGCCAAGCTCACGGTAACAGCCGCTGTTGAGTTGATGTAGCTTACCGTATCACCCACAGCAGTATTCGCTCCACCATTTAACGTATCATCGCCAAGTCCGCCTTCAATCATATTATCGCCAGCGTCACCTGTTAATATATCTCCATAAGCTGAACCATAAATATTCTCGATACTGGTTAGAGTATCACCTTCAGTGTTGGCACCGCCTAAAACTACTGACCGCCCACTGGTAGCACTGGCATAAGAAATTGTGTCAGAACCCGCACCACCATCTACATTATCTGCACCAAGACCCGCGTCAATCCAATCATCACCTGAGCTGCCTAAATAAGTATCCACAAACTGGGTACCAATGATACGCTCGATACTCACCAAAGTATCTGTTCCAGTCGTTGATCCAGTTACCGTATTGGTGCTGAGATTCACAGTAATCGCACTAGTAGAACTGGCATAGCTGGCTGTATCGGTACCATTACTACCGTCTAGTAAGTCATCGCCACCACCACCGATAAAGATATTGTCGCTACCCGTTCCGTAAAGCTGGTCATTAAAATTTGACCCAATAATATTTTCAATACTATTAAATGTGTCGCCTACCGCATCACCAGTCGCGGTGTAAATGCCACGACTTTGAATATCAACAACGATACCAGAGGTAGAATGCGCGTAAGACACCCAATCACTTCCCAGTCCTCCTTGGAAGGCATCGCCACCACCTAGGCCTTCCAAAGTATCGTTGCCGTCACCACCTGTGAGAATATTGACGTTGGCATTACCAATTAGCGTGTCATCAAATGCTGAACCCTGTAAATTATTCAATACATTGTTATAGGTATCGCCAGCGGCATCACCGCTAGCCACAACGGCTGGTCCAACAGCGAAACTGGACGTTAGTGTTGCCGTTACTCCTATTCCTGCCCCCGTGGTAATACCTAAGCCTGCTAAATAAGCATTACCAGCGGTTGCATAACTAGCAGTAGCAGAGGGTAGCCAACCATATAGGTAATCGTTACCAACGAAGCCTTCAATAAGGCCATTGCCATACAACTGATTACTCACTGCGTCACCGTAAATTGCCCCGCCGTTTCCAGAATAATAAGAGTAAATCGCTTCTATATTTGTCACGGTATCGCCTGCAGCATCACCCTTCATCACAATACCCAAGGCTGCATTTTGTGCTGTGCTAAGTAATGATGCTACGACCGTGTCGCCATTCCAATCAATATACCAGGTATCAAAACCAGCACCACCATCAATCACATCGTTACCAGTAATGCCCCGAATCCAGTTATCGCCACTATTGCCAATTAATACATCGTCGTAATAAGTGCCAGCATATAGATTATCAATGCGGATTAAAGTGTCATTGCCGCTGCCCCCTGTGACCACTCCAGTAGCAAGATTGGCATAAATGCCTCCTGTCGCATAACGATAGTCAACCCAATCATTACCAGTACCACCTGTAATAATATTATTATCATTACTCGCGTAAACATAGGTACTGTTAGTGCCAGTCGCCGTGACATTTTCAATACCCGTAAAATTGGTTTTAACACCAAAGCCACCAAATTGATATGTCACTGTACCTAACTTCATGTCAAAGTCTGCACGTTGCCCGCCCACGGAAGATCCCCAAACTAAAGTATCTATCCCTGTACCACCTACAACTATATTATTTACAGCGTCTACACCTGTCAGCGTAATAATGTCATCCCCTGCACCACCATCTAGGATACCAGCTCCTACACCATCATCAGTCAGATTGTCATTGCCGTTACCACCATATAAATTATCTGTTCCTGCCCCGCCTGACAGCGTGTCGTTACCATCACCGCCAAGTAGAATATTATTATTAACATCTCCTGTGAGAGTATCGTCAAAAGCGGAGCCAGTGAGATTTTGGATGTTGATATAAGTATCACCCAGTGCATCACCAGTGTTAGTAGCTGGCGTAGCTAAAGAAGCGATTACACCAACTCCAGCACCTAAACTAGCACTATGTTCGTAACTGGCGGTATTGTTACCAGTGCCACCATCAAGTACATCTGCACCGCCCATGCCTTCTAGAATATCGTCACCTGCACCTCCAGAAAGTACGTTGACGCCACTGCTCACGCCTGAAACAAAGCTATTCCCAATCAGTATGTCATTCCCATTTGAGCCCGTCAGGTTTTCAATGCTGTTAAATACATCTCCGCCAGCATCCCCTGAGCTACTAAAACCTGCTAATCCTGTAGTTAGAGATGCCGCAACAAAGGTACTTGAATTTGCATAGCTTGCCGTATCAATACCTGTTCCGCCATTCAAAATGTCGGCATTCCCCATCCCTTCCAGAACGTCGTCGCCTGCGCCACCATTCAAGACATTGCTACTGCCATCACCTGTCAGATTATCAATGAACCCTGAACCTGTTAGGTTCTGAATGTTTGTATAAGTATCGCCAGCTGCGTCACCGGTATTTAACGTTGAATTTGTCAGAGAAACTGTTTGGCCTATCGCAGCATGTTCATAGCTCGCTGTATTATTGCCTGTTCCACCGATGAGTATATCTGCCCCTCCTAGACCTTCAAGCACGTCATCGCCACCGCCGCCACTTAGTGTATTGATGCTACCATCGCCAATTAAAGTATCGTTATAACTTGAACCCGCAAGGTTTTCGATACTATTGAAGGTATCGCCTGAAGCATCGCCTGCACTCGCGAAGCCTGCTAAGCCCGTGGTCAGTGAAGCCGCCACAAAAGCCGTTGCATGCGCATAGCTCGCGGTATCAGCTCCAACCCCGCCATTCAAAATATCGATGCCACCCATGCCTTCTAATACGTCATCACCAACGCCACCATCGAGAATATTATTATTAGCATCACCCACTAAGTTATCATTGAAAGAAGAACCTGTTAAATTTTGAATCTGTGTATAAGTGTCACCTAATGCATCACCCGTATTAATACCTGAGTTTTCCAGTGAAGCAATTACTCCAACGGCTGCATGCTCATAACTAGCCGTGTTATTGCCAGCACCACCGATTAAAACATCTGCCTTCCCCAAACCCTCCAGCACATCATCACCTGCACCGCCACTGAGCGTATTGCTGTTAACATCACCAATCAAATTATCGTTATAGTTTGAACCTGTGAGGTTTTCAATGCTATTAAAAGTATCACCTGATGCATCTCCTGCACTGGTAAAGCCAGCCAAACCAGTGGTAAGTGAAGCCGCAACAAAAGTACTAGCATCAGCGTAACTAGCAGTATCAATACCCGCATCACCATTCAACACATCAGCGCCGCCCATACCTTGCAATACATCATTTCCAACGCCACCATTTAAGATATTGACATTCCCATCACCAACAAGCGTGTCATCTAAAGCTGAGCCTGTTAAATTCTGAATTTGAGTATAAGTATCACCTAATGCGTCGCCTGTGTTTACACCAGAATTGATTAACGAAGCAAGCACACCAACGGCAGCATGTGAATAGCTGGCGGTGTTATTACCCGCACCACCTACTAAAGCATCAGCGCCACCCATGCCTTCTAGCACATCGTCACCAACACCCCCACTCAATGTGTTTGCATTGGCATCACCAATAAGAATGTCATTAAATGCTGAGCCAGTTAAATTTTGAATTTGTGTATAGACATCACCTAACGCATCACCTGTATTGCTAGTTGGGGTAGTGAGAGAAGCTGCTACCGCGACGGCCGCATTCTGATAACTGGCTGTATTGATACCTGCACCACCCACAAGCACATCTGCGCCACCCATCCCTTCTAAGACATCATTGCCATCGCCACCATTAAGCGTATTGGCACCACTGTTGCCGATTAAAGTGTCGTTATATGCTGAGCCAGTCAAGTTTTCAATATTACTGTAAGTATCTCCATTTGCCTCACCTGCGTTTACAAGAGGATTGGAAAGCGAAGCTACTACAAAGGCGCCCGCATTTTCATAGGTTGCCACATCAAAACCAGCGCCGCCATCTAAAGCATCCGCACCTGTCCCACCATCTAAAATATCATTACCAGTGCCTGCATTAATCGTATCGTTACCATCTCCACCATGAATAAGGTCAGGGCCAGCGCCCGTGTTGACTATATCATCACCAGCACCAGCGAATACCTCAACGCCAACACCAGCACGTGGCAAGACCAACATAGGGTCTCCAGCCAAACTCGGTACGGTAAAATCAGAAATGGACACGGCATCTCGCCATGTAAAATTTAAATTATTAACAACCTCAAAAGCGAATGGACCCGCATGTCCATTAATCAGCACGTCAGCCCCAAAATCAACTGGAGCTAAAGTATTATTTGAGTTGTCGTTGACGTTGTACACAATCGCGACATCAACACCATGCAACAGCATGTCTGCTGTAGGTGTAATATGCCAAGAGTTCGATGTCGGGCTGTCGCGGGTAACTACAACGCCTGCATCAATGCCTTTAATATCAAACCCGGCAATTTGTCCAATTTTTGCGGCATTAAAAACTAACTGTATTGAAGTTAGATCAGAAAAGTTATTGATAGCAAGATGTAGCGTTTTGCTCCACTGAGCTTCACCAGTACTAAAAGTGGGGTTAAAATTAATTGTGTCATTGGCAGTTGTACCATTAATAGTTTCAACGGTCGCTTGTTTAGCAGGGCTGGCGCGCTCAGCTAATTGACTAGTAGAGGCATTTGGGTCAAAAGCCCCCAATGGCAAATCAGAACGTCCAGCTGGTGCAACTTTGTATTCTGCAGATGTGTAAAGCGCAGCGGTTGCGTTCGGCTGACCTAAACCAGTACCATTTAATAAATCTTGAACACTTTGAGTCGTCTTGCCAACGCGATAAACGGCAGGTTGTGATGTTATTAATGGCACTACGGTGGCAGGCACTTCGCCTTCGCCACCGCCAGCACCAAGGCCATTACCATTGGGTTTAACACCACTAGAAGTTCCAGTTCCGACCTTCATCATAGGCGCAGGGGGCGCACTTTCAGGTAAAAGGTTATCTTGAACGGAGGTGGCATCACAGGAGAGTTCTTTCGCCTCTACATTGTCAGTGACTACTCTTAAGCTACCCGCTTTGGCAGGGTTAGCAACCCCCACCAGTTTAAATAATTCTGAAAGCAATATTTTTTGATCAGAAAAAATTGCACTTGGGGGATTGGGTGCCAGGGCATCAAGTGCACCGTTAGTAATGACAACGTGGTCGCCATTGCTAAAAGTGAGCAATAAATCAACATCGGCAACATCAACTTGCGTGAGCGTCTTAAGTGATTCTTTAACGACAATCGCCCCATCAGATGCAACATTAGCGCGAACTACATCCGTAACCGTTAACGCTCGTGCAGTAGTAGCTGATTCAGTCGTCAGAGTGCTATTCTGGGATTTTTGTGTAGATTCATTTGCCATCGTTATATCTCACTTTTCAATACCGCACCGAAATAAATGCTAAATTTAGAACAAATGTTTAATTAGTCTGCTGATTTTACCTTAACTCTGCTCGCTAACCTAATGAAAATAGAGCAATAATCATGCCTTATATTAAACTAAATCTACCTTATTTCAATGTTTTTTTAAGTGAAATGACTTAAAATCAAGCTTTACACTACCTCTGCCTGTCTTCAAGATGAGATTTAAGAATACGATGTGTTTCTGAAGAGTCATCTGCCATGCGCACAATCATCTCACGCATAATACTCACCACCTCGTCATTACCTTTTTCCATTAAACCAAGCACCGTGCCTAATTGCCTGCCAACCCGTTGTAGTTCCATTCTGAAATTATTCATCGCTTCTGCCTGTTCAGCGAGCGTACGCAACATATCACCACGTTGCTTGTGAAAATCATCCACTTCAGCATTAAGAGAACGTTCTTGCAAGCGTGAAGATTCCGTTAACCTGACTTCAATCCTTCTCAATACTCTGACAAATTCCTCATCATCATTTTCTTCAAGCGACTCTAATAAAGCATTAGTATCTTTTTTGATGGCTTCTTTCTGCTCAGCCTCATTCCTGCGCAGCAAGCTTGAAGCTGATAAGGTTTCACCAACCACTGACACCGTAGCCGAAGCGTCGGCAATTTTACCTTGCCCTGGCATCACTTTATTCAACGTGAGTTGTTCAGTACCACCAGTACCCAGTTTATCAATACCCGTTTTACTGTAAGCAAAACCACCTCTTGATAAGGCAAACTCAATATGCTGCGCCACTTCTGAACCTAGAATAGACAATATTTCGCCCATACAGCGTCTCACCGATACCATCATAAAACCAAGAATGATCGAACCCATCAAGCCATACATGGAAGCTGAGAACGCAATCCCCATTGAGTGCATTGGCGCTTCCATGCGTTTGACCATTTGGCTAAATACCATAATTGGGTCAGCGGTTTTCATATCTAAGGCGCCAAAACTTGAAATGAGTGTTGCAATATCATCTAAGGTTGCCAATAGGCCAATAAACGTACCAAGCAAACCCAAACCAACCAACAAACCACTTAAAAATGAAGGTAACGCATTCCGACTACTTAAACGCTTAGACGCTTTTTCAATTTCACTTTCTAATGCAATTTGTTCTTGGTGAGAAATCGCTCTTCCAGACGAAGCTGCAATCATTCGAAGTACATAAGCAATATCGGCATCGTAATTCAAAGCTTTAGTTTGCAAAGTCGCTGAGTCTGCGCCAGACCTTACTGCATCAGAAAAATCTGAAAGTTGCTTCGCCTCATGCAGCAGTTTGCTAATGCTCATAATAATTAAAACGCCACCAAGTAACGTAATAATGAAAATGAGATAGTTGACTTGTGGATGCGGGTTACTGGCAATCGTTTTAACGATCGCTGTGCGATAGATAAAAGCCGCTATTAGCAAAAATGCAAATGGCATCACAGTATAAAGATAGTAAATTCTTAAACGCTTATACATAATCTATTCCATTAAAAATGGTTTAACAAAAAATCACTCGTAAACTAATCCAACAAGCCGCTACAATAATTAACTCAGACTAAGCAAATTTAGCATCACTAAAAATTGGGTTAAATAGGGTCTCTAAATGCCACATCCTTAAAACGCATTAAAGGAGACATAATATAAGAAAGTACCGTACGTTTTCCTACCACAATGTCTGCCACAGCGGTCATGCCTGGTACTACAATTAAATCTTTTTGATTGGCGGTAACGGTGATCATGACTCTGTAATATCTACCCTCATGCTCATCCACCAGAGTATCGGCACTCACTTCAGTCACCTTGCCATTCATCGCACCGTAAGTCGCATAGTCATAAGCTCCGATGCGTACCCTGGTAAGCAAACCGCTACGCAAATTCGCCCGGTCATTGGGACGCGCTCGCGCTTCAATCAGCACATTTTTATCTTCAGGCGTAATTTCCATCAACACTTCACCTGGCCGCACTACGCCACCTACCGTTGAAACTACCAATCGATTAATGAATCCACCTACTGGTGCACGCACTACATTTCGATCTAACCGGTCAGTATTGGTGTCAATCACCATGGATGATTTTTCAATGTCCGTTCGCACCTGCGTGAGCTCAGAAGATGCTTCAGAACGATATCTAGCCCACAACTCCCCCACACGCGATTCAGTTTCAGAGACGGCTGCTCTCAACCTTGGTATCACCGATTCAGATTCGGCTATCTGGCTAGAGAGCTTTTGCACGCGAGACTGACTATCGAGCAACTCCAAATGCGACGCTGCGTTATCACGGGTTAAGCCTTCAATCACACGATATTGCTGCTTAGCTACCTCTAGCTCAGAAAGTAAATTACGTC
Organism: Methylotenera sp.; assembly: GCA_049643685.1. Classification (GTDB taxonomy): domain Bacteria; phylum Pseudomonadota; class Gammaproteobacteria; order Burkholderiales; family Methylophilaceae; genus Methylotenera. Next base: position 16,266 of record JBARQL010000006.1, on the reverse strand, counting down.
GTCTACTTTCCGCTTCTGAAATATCCCCGCGTTTCTGTGCGCTTTGGTCACGCAACACTCTTGACTCTTCTGAGACTCTCGACCGTCTTGCATTAAATGCCGCTATTTCTGCAGCTTTTACTTCAGCATCTACTAATTCTTTAGGGAAATTAATTTGCCCTAGCCCAGTCGCTTCGGCCAACAACCTTGCTTCTCTTCCTTTTAACGAAGATAAATTACTTCGCTCTTGACCAAGGCTTGATCTTGCTTGCACGTCTGCTAACTCCATCAGCGCTTGCCCCGATTTAACCACTTCACCCTCTTGCACCAGCACTTTTCTGACAATACCGCCTTCCAAATGCTGAACGATCTGCGATTTACCCGCTGGTACGATGCGCCCGTTTGCTCGTACAATCGTATCAATGCGTGCCTGGCTGCTCCAAATAACAAATGCTAGGCCACTTAACAACACTAATAGGACAAAAATTCTGCGTGGGCTTAGTGAAGGCATTACCATTAAATCTCACTCATTCTATAGAGGTTCATCATTACCGAGAAGTGACAAGCACCCTTGCATTATTTGCGCTGGCTGCGCCCTCAGTAATCACAACATCAATTTTATCTGCCGGCACTTTCATTTCAATGAGTTGGTTGCGTACCGCCATCGCACGATAAAAACCGATGCGTTTAGCTTCAGAAAATCCTTTAGGAACTGTTACAGAAATTTTAGCTGATCCATTTGAGGCAATTGAAGCCAATGTGTTGCGTAAGGTTTCTGATTCAGGCGCACTCAAGGTCACCGCATCATTCTCAAAGCTGACGACTACACCAGAACCAGAGTCAACAGCGCGATCAAGATCTTTATCGGGTTTGGCCAAGGGTGTCTTGGCAATGACAATTTTTTGCTTACCTGAACTATTGTTTTTGACTAACGATTGCTGTTGCATGGCTTGCAATTGCTGTTGTAGATTTTGAATTTCAGCCTCTTTTTGCTGAACAATCTGATCAACGTTGACCTGCAATTGCTGATTATCCTTCTCCAACGCGGCAGAAGGCGTTGGTAAGGTTGAATCTGCCGCAGTCACAGAAGGTGAGATTTCTTTGTGGCGACTTAACTCTAGTGCGAACATGAACACTGCCACAATCATAATAGTCAGCATAAAAAGCAAGTTGAGCACTAGATTGGCAATTGCATCAACATAACCTGGCCAAAAAATGTCAGCCCCGTCTTCTTGGCTCGTTTCAATAGACATGCGCTAACACCCCAAAATCTCTCGCATTAATTAACCGAATTCTCTAACGGCTTCACTTGATCTACCAATGCATCAGCCATTTTCGGTGGGCCCTGTAAAAGCCGCGCTATTTGTGCTACTGCTGCAATTTCTTGCGAGTGCAGGTTCACCAAACGTAAGCGAGCTTGATAAAAACGATCATAAACATCCAACATATCTAATAGTGATTGATTGCCAGATAACATGCGTTTAGACATCGCTTGTGCGGCTGATGTAATTGAAGATAACTCACGATAACCTTCATTGATACGCAAACGAGTTGCTTCGAGCGTTGCATATTGCGCAGACAAACTTTGCAGTACGCGACGGCGTTGGTCATCTAAACGATATTTCAACTCTTCCTGGCGTGCGGCTTTTTCCTCGTTATATTTAAGGTCACCTCCGCCATTAAACAAGGACCAATTCATCACCACCATGAGACGTTGATCGCGCTGGCTATCATTTGAACCCCCAGCATGCACACTGTTAGTATCAGACAACTCTAAATCAACTCTTGGGTAATAGCGGCTTTTTGCCGCCGTCTTATCAAGATCAGCTGCGATCAATTCTGCTTTTAATTGTGCAATCTCCGGGTTTGCATCCAACGCCACTTCCATTGCACGATCCAGCGAAGTGGGCACAATAGACTGGCCTACTTCTTCCAGTTCAGGGAGCCGAATGGTACTTGGTGCTAAATTCACCAATCTAACAAACTCAACGCCAGCGGCGGCATGTGCAGCCTCTTGCTCAATACGAGACGAATGTGCGCTTAGACTACGCGCACGAACGCGTTCTTTGTCTGAATTACTGGCCGCGCCTGCGCCCGCGCGTTTTTCAACATAACGGAATAGTTCTTGAATTTGCGCTTCATAATCCGCTGTCATATCAGCAGAAACACGACTCGAAGCCAAAGCCAAATAAGCGTTAATGGTTGCAAGATAAGTGTCGCCCTCGCTAGAACGTTGCCCTTCTTCACGCGATTGCTCAACAACTTTCCTGCGTTTCCAATCATAGTAACTCGGCAAATCCAGCAATGGTTGCTTGAGTGTCAAACTAGCATCGGTACGACCATGACTATCCCTTGAGATTGGCTGACCCGTGACGCTATCAATTTGCACCCCTGGTGAAGAAATCTCCCGTCCACCTTTAGCTTGCAATAACAGTGACGGCAGTAAAAAAGCTTTAGCCTGCCCAGTTTGCGCTTTCGCCTGATTGACCCGGGAAGCCGCCACCAGCACATCGCGACTGAATCCAAGTGAAGCTTTGACAGCATCTGCCATATTGAGCTGACCAATGGGACTCACTTGATCGACATTTTCATCTTGAATACCCGCAACTCCTCGTGCATATGCCCCTCGCAGGTCAGAAGAAACTGCAATCTCATAGGTACCGACCAGGCCAATTAAACTACGGTCCAACGGAACAGAAAACTTAGATTCCAACGCATTCACAGCGTTAGCCTTCGCCATTTCAGGTAAATTAGATTCTTTCGCCTGCATTTCATTCCCATTCGGCTTCACAGGGGTAATGGCCGGTGAATCGGTTGAATGAACGATCTCTGATTTTGCAGGCGTTGATTTGGATTTTTTAGTCAGTGACTTGCGCTGCGAAGGGGGTAACACCGCATTGATGGCTTCAACGGCTGCATTGGCAGCGTTGGCAGCACTCTCTGCAGCGGTCGCAGCAGCAGTAGCTGCAGTTGCAGCAGCGGCGGCGGCATCAGACGCTGAAGATAACGTGGAGGTTTTACGCACTTCTGCTTCTGTAGTCTTAGCATTTTCTGCATAAACGTAAGAAGCATGCAAGCTGATACCTGCAAGCATCAATATGCATTGAGCTTGTTTTAACCTAAGTTTCATTACACCCCTCTAACAATGAAAGCGTATTACTTGACAACCTCTATTTTTGGCAAAAATATGACAAGTAATCAAATCTAGGGGGAGTATATAGCAAAACCTAATTTTTGCCATATTATTAGGCAATTTGCGCATGATTTTTTTTGATGAAAATGCCGTACAAAATACGCATCTTTATTGACACTGCCCTGCAAGCCTTTTAAATATTGGCTTACAGGGCAGCATTTTTTGCTCGGGTGAATATTGTTCTTAATTTAAGCTATTTTGTTGACTAATTTCTACACACAATTGAATGATTCCATCAGGAAAATAACGATTCAAAAATAACCACCCACGCGCTCGTAAAAGCCAATTGATTTAAAGCTAATTAATTTAAAACTAGTTACTTTCATTATTACTGAGCAACAGTTTTTCATTCACCGTCACTTTTGCTTTTTCACGTAAAGATTGCTTATAAGCTGCAAGATATTCGCTGGCTAATGCAGCATTTAGCTCACTTTTAGCCAGTTTCTCTGCGTCAGCATCTGTCGAAGCTAATGACTTTACTTCACTCACTTTTACAAGTAAATATCCTTGTTTGTTATCCGCCATCCCCGAATAGGCAGGAAGCTTAGCAACATCCGTCTTAAATGCTTGATTCATTGCCAAATCAGTCAACCCCTGTGCATTTTTGCGATCTATCGTCACTTCAGGAATCCAATCAATACCAGCAACTGCTTTGCCAGCACGCAAATCCTTCAGCGCGGCCTCTCCTTTTGTCAAGGCTAATTTCGAGGCAGCTTCTAATTGCAGTACAGCTTCAATTCCAGACTTTACCTCATCAAAGGTTTTTTGTGTTGCAGGCTTATATTCAAGTACGCGCGCTGAAACTAAATTATTCGGCGACACTTCAATCGCAGCCGTATTGCGATGATCTTTAAGCGATTCTTTAGAAAAAACCAAATCCATCAGTTTTGTGTTGCCTTTAAAGAACTTTGCCCCCGATTCACGACTCAACCAATCTGATTTTTGCACTTCACCACCATAAGCTTTGGCGGCAGGCGCTAAGCTATTGGCTTGCGTATAAACTAACTCACTGAATCCTTCCGCTTTTTTAGTGAATTCATCTTGCGCCTTTTTAAACATTAAATCGCCTTTAATTTGCGGTTTTAAGGTTTCAAAATCATTATTCTGACCAGTGATACGAGTGACTTTAATGATGTGATAACCAAATTCAGATTCCACCAGGTCACTGACTTCATTGACTTTCATGCTAAACGCAGCGTCTTCAAAAGGTTTGACCATCGCACCACGACCAAAGCTGCCTAAATCTCCGCCTTTTACCGCAGAGCCTTCATCTTGTGAATGTTTTGCCGCCAACGCCTCGAAGCTCTTAGGATTTTTCTTGATTTCCGCTAAGATTCCCTCGGCTTTAGCCTTAGCTTCTAGTTTTTTTTCTGGAGTTGGGTTTACGCCAAAACCGATCAAAATATGGCTGGCACTTCTTTGTTCATTGGCGCTAAATTTATCCGCATTCTCATCATAGAACTTCCTGACTTCTGCATCACTAACACTCACCCCGGTAATCAAATTGGTCGCAGACATCAATAAAAACTCGATTTTGACTTGCTCTGGATTCATTAACTTTGCTTTATGTTGCTCGTAATAGGCTTTTACTTGCACTGGATCCACTTTGACCTGATTAACAAAGTCTTTAGTTTTAATTTCTGCAACGGTAACCACGCGTTGTTGATTGGTGAGTTTAAAAGCTTGCTCAGCACGCGCATTCGTAACGAAGCCCAGTTTTGCGATGCCATCTTGTGCCTGCTGTGCAAGTAGGTCTGCGCGCATGCTCTCTTCAAATTTCTTGGGCGTATATTGGTTTTGCGCTAGCAATTGGTCATATTGCTCTTGTGAAAACTTACCCTCTTTTTGAAACTCAGGCATGCCCGTAATATAGGTCGCAAGTTGCGTATCACTGACGGCATATTTTGCGTGCTTTAGCTCATCATTCAGCAATTGCTTGTTGATCAGTTGATTTAATACTAAAGCCTTCATTTCCTGACTATCAGGTTGAGCAGGGTCAATCTTTCCCTCGGATTGCAAGCGATTGCGTATATTTTTAAGTGCATTATCGTATTCTTGTATGGTGATATTATTGCCACCGACCTTGGCAACAGCAACATTGCTCCCAGCGTCCCTTAAATAGGAATCAATGCCAAATAAAGCAAAGGGAATCGTAATCAGTGCTAACAATGCCTTACCAACCCATCCTTGGGCTATCGAACGAATACTATCTAGCATAAAACTTTATATCCTTAACATAAATATTGAAACCCTAAGCCCAATTGCATCAAGCCTTAGTCAACTTTAAAACAAATAAAAATTGCATCAAATTTTGGTACGTGACTATAGCATATTTCCAATGCTGATTTCAGAACTAAACATCGCTTGCTAGATACAAAAAAGCCTGCTATGTCTAAAGACCTAGCAGGCTTATCTGATATTGGCGGAGCGGACGGGACTCGAACCCGCGACCCCCTGCGTGACAGGCAGGTATTCTAACCAACTGAACTACCACTCCAAAAACTATTTATAAGTGTGCTTCAAACATCTTAGCAAAATAAAAGAGCGCTTAAACAACTAGCACTCTTAATTTTACAATCAGGAACGTCTTAGTTACCACTTACTTTGTTGGTATTTTATGGTGGGTGCTAACGGGGTCGAACCGCTGACATTCGCCTTGTAAGGGCGACGCTCTACCAACTGAGCTAAGCACCCTGCTTAACCAACAAAGACGACTAGTTTACAGCATCTTTAAGTGATTTACCAGCCCTAAATTTAGGAGAATTAGCTGCTTTAATGTTAATTGTTGCACCAGTACGTGGGTTACGACCACTGCGAGCTTCGCGCTTACCTACATAAAATGTACCAAAGCCGATTAGTGTTACTAATTCGCCTTTTTTCATCGCTTTTGTAATTGAAGCTGTTGTTGCATCTAAAGCGCGGCCAGCTGCTGCTTTTGAAATACCTGCTGCTTCTGCAATATCGTCAATTAATTCTGATTTATTCACGTGTATCTCCCTTGGGTTAAATATCTACTTAATAATAAAGTTGAATATGGATAAAAACTGAGTACCAATCACTCATATGAGCTTTATATCAAGCCTACAAAGGCTATGTCAAGCTTTTATCGGCAAGTTATCGCACATTTTTACTTAATGTTTGGTTGCATCTTTAATCGTTGCAGCATTTTCTATAGGCTTATCAGTAGGTTGCGCTTCACTTACAGAAGCTTTATCAGTTTCAGCTATTTCAGGCAAAGGCACAGGTTGTGATGCCAGCGCCAGCACTAAAACCTCATCAATCCATTGTACAGGATGAATGTCCAAGTGATTTTTGATATTTTCTGGAATGTCGGCCAAATCTTTAACATTTTGATGCGGAATTAAAACAGTTTTTATGCCTCCACGATGCGCAGCCAACAACTTCTCTTTCAAGCCACCAATAGGTAACACTTCACCTCTTAAGGTAATTTCACCCGTCATCGCCACGTCTGAACGCACAGGAATGCCCGTTAAGATCGACACTAACGCGGTAGTAATGGCAATCCCTGCGCTAGGGCCATCTTTTGGCGTAGCACCCTCAGGAAAGTGAATGTGTATATCATTTTTCTCATAAAAGTCATCCGCAATGCCTAACCGTTTAGCGCGGCTACGCACTACACTCATTGCAGCTAAAGTGGATTCCTTCATCACTTCACCGAGCTTACCAGTAGTTGTAGTTTTACCTTTGCCCGGTAGCAGGACAGCCTCAATGGTTAACAATTCTCCGCCTACAGAAGTCCATGCAAGCCCTGTCACTTGGCCAACTTGATTTTCTTTTGCAGCTACACCATAATCGTAACGTTGAACGCCTAAATATTTATCCAAGTTTTTTGGCGTTACACTGATTTTTTTAGGCGCTTTAGCGCCCTCTTTGGCCTTAGTCGTTAGCAATTCCTTCACCACTTTTCGGCAAACTTTGGAGATCTCTTGCTCAAGTTTACGAACACCTGCTTCACGCGAGTAATAACGGATAACATCGCGCACAGCCTCTTCAGAAATGCTGACTTCATGCTCCTTTAAACCATGCGTCTTCAATTGCTTAGGCAATAAATAGCGCATCGCAATGTTTACTTTTTCGTCTTCTGTATAACCTGAAAGATGAATAATTTCCATGCGATCTAATAACGCAGCGGGAATATTCATTGAATTTGCCGTCGCAACGAACATGACATCAGACAAGTCATACTCAACTTCAACGTAGTGATCGGCAAAAGTATGGTTCTGTTCTGGGTCTAACACCTCCAACAAGGCTGAAGACGGATCACCACGCATGTCCTGGCCCATTTTATCGACTTCATCAAGTAAAAATAATGGGTTTTTCACACCCACTTTACTCATGCTCTGCAAAATCTTACCTGGCATTGAGCCGATATAAGTACGTCTATGACCACGAATTTCAGACTCATCGCGCACACCGCCTAGTGCCATACGCACAAATTTACGGTTCACGGCTTTTGCGATACTCTGCCCTAATGAAGTTTTACCGACACCAGGCGGTCCTACCAAACATAGGATTGGTGCTTTGATTTTATCCACACGTTGCTGCACCGCCAAATACTCCACGATGCGCTCTTTAACTTTCTCAAGCCCATAATGGTCATCATCTAAAATTTTCTCAGCCGCCAGTAAATCTTTACTAATTTTAGTTTTTTTCTTCCAAGGCAGATTAATCAAGATGTCGATGTAATTACGCACCACGGAGGCTTCAGCCGACATGGGTGACATCATTTTTAATTTTTTAAGCTCGCTGGCAACTTTTGCAAGCGCTTCTTTGGGCATACGGGCCGCCTCGATGCGCTTTTCAAGCTCGTCCATTTCGGCATTTTCATCTTGCTCACCCAGCTCTTTTTGAATCGCTTTGACTTGCTCATTTAAATAATATTCGCGTTGAGTCTTTTCCATTTGACGTTTTACACGTCCACGGATACGCTTTTCAACTTGCAGAATGTCAATTTCGCCTTCCATCAATCGAAGCAAATGCTCCAAACGTTCACTCACACTGAACATCTCCAGCACTTTTTGCTTCTCATCTAACTTCAAGGTTAAATGCGCAGCAATCGTGTCAGCCAAGCGACCTGCATCATCGATGGCCGCAAGTGAAGTCAGAATTTCAGGTGGAATTTTTTTATTGAGTTTTACATACTGATCAAACTGCGCAAACACAGTACGCATTAATGCCTGTATTTCAATATCATTGACAGAGTCAGCAATAAGTTCTGCACTTGCTGCAAAACACTCTTCAGTCTCAATGAAGCCCGTCACCTTGGCGCGTTGCACGCCTTCTACCAGCACTTTTACCGTGCCATCAGGTAATTTAAGCATTTGAAGTACGGTAGCAACCGTACCCACTTCATACAAATCCTCAGCATCAGGCTCATCTTTATTGGCAGACTTTTGTGCGACCAGTAAAATTTGCTTATTGCCTTCAGAAGCAATTTCAAGCGCTTTGACTGATTTAGCACGCCCAACAAATAGTGGAATCACCAAATGTGGGTAAACGACCACATCGCGCAAGGGTAATACTGGCAACATGCCATTGTCAGACGAATATGAAGGTAGTGGTTTTATCATGAAGACTTCCAAATTAAGCTAAAATATTGAGCTATTAAGGGTTAGTTTAATAGCACCTGCTATTACTCAATGGGGATGGTAGCATTGAGTTCAAGTGCTAATTTAGCAATAAGCTTAAATACATGAACACACTATACTAGGGTACAGCTACGATTAAAATAGCCTATTTGGCTATGCTGTCAATAACAAAGCAGCCAACCAAGTTAGCCAACCGCTTCTTCAGCTGGCTTATCAGCATAAATCAAGATTGCTGGAGTATCGCCACGAATCACGCCTTCATCAATCACAACTTTACTCAAATTTTTCAATGAAGGTAATTGATACATAATTTCAAGTAATGAGTGTTCCAAAATCGAACGTAATCCGCGTGCCCCCGTCTTGCGTTCAAGTGCCTTTTTAGCAATCAAAAGTAGCGCTGATTCTCTGAACTCTAATTCCACACCCTCCATTTTAAATAGTTTGATGTATTGCTTAGTCAACGCATTTTTCGGCTCAGTTAAAATCGTCATCAGTGCAGCTTCATCGAGTGATTCTAACGTAGCAACGACAGGCAATCGACCGATGAACTCCGGAATTAAGCCAAACTTAATCAAGTCTTCAGGTTCTACGTCACGCAACACAGCACCTACTTGACGATTGTCATCTTTACTTTTCACTTCAGCACCAAAGCCAATGCCGCCTTTTTCAGAGCGCAATCGAATCACCTTCTCCAAGCCGTCAAATGCGCCGCCACAGATAAATAAAATATTAGTGGTGTCTAACTGCACAAACTCTTGATTAGGATGCTTACGGCCACCTTGTGGCGGTATTGAAGCTACGGTACCTTCAATGAGCTTAAGCAATGCTTGCTGTACGCCTTCGCCAGACACATCACGCGTGATAGACGCATTTTCTGATTTACGTGAAATTTTATCGACTTCGTCAATGTAAACGATGCCACGTTTGGCTTTTTCTACGTCGTAATCACATTTTTGCAACAATTTCTGCATAATGTTTTCAACGTCTTCGCCCACATAACCTGCTTCTGTGAGCGTTGTCGCATCCGCCATGACAAACGGCACATCAAGCAAGCGCGCTAAAGTTTGCGCTAACAATGTTTTGCCTGAACCCGTTGGACCAATCAGCAAAATATTACTTTTTGAGATTTCAACTTCGTCTTTTTGACCACCATCTGACAGATTATTATGACCTAAACGTTTGTAATGGTTATACACCGCTACTGCTAGATTCTTTTTAGCGTGAGTTTGGCCAATCACATATTGATCTAATATTTTGCAAATCTCTTGAGGTGTAGGAAGACTTTCATCGGTGGATTTAAGCCCATCCGTGTTTTTAACTTCCTCCTTGATGATGTCGTTACATAAATCAACGCACTCATTGCAGATAAACACAGAGGGTCCAGCAATGAGTTTTTTGACTTCATGTTGGCTTTTGCCACAAAATGAACAATAAAGTAATTTATCGCCGTCAGCTTTAGTCGCCATGGGTTATTCCTAATTGATTGTAGCTATGCTTGTATTGATGCCTAAACGCCTGCAATTTACGCGTATCACCAATATTGATACTGTGTATCATAATATAACGGCTTTGAAATACAAAAATTAAAATTTAAGCCTATTACTTAAAATAAGGCAGAAGCCAGATTAAGCCGCTTCTGTGCGGTTGGTAATCACTTTATCGATTAAACCATAAGCCACAGATTGCTCCGCACTCATAAAATTATCGCGCTCGGTATCTACATCAATTTCCGCAGCTGATTTACCCGTATGGTACGCTAAAATCGCATTCAGTTTTTCACGCAAGTACATAATTTCTTTAGCTTGTATAGCGATATCTGAGGACTGTCCTTGAAAACCGCCAGATGGCTGGTGAATCATCACACGTGAATTAGGCAAACTAAAACGCTTGCCTTTAGCCCCAGCCGCCAGCAAAAATGCCCCCATACTCGCTGCCTGACCGACGCACAAAGTGCTGACATCCGCTTTAATAAACTGCATCGTGTCATAAATCGACATGCCAGCGGTCACAGAACCACCAGGTGAATTGATATAGAGCGAAATATCCTTATCAGGATTTTCAGCCTCTAAAAACAACATCTGCGCCACCACAAGATTAGCGGACATATCGTTGACTGGACCTACTAAAAATATCACACGCTCTTTAAGCAGGCGTGAGTAGATGTCGTAAGATCGCTCGCCACGACCACTCTGCTCGATGACCATCGGGATATAACCCAACCCTTGTGGGCTTATATCTAATTCAGCTTGTGGCTGTTGCATGCTATTCATTTACGCATTTCCCATTAAATCATCAAAATTAACTTTTTTATCGGTCACTTTAGCCTTCGACAACACCCAAGCTACAGCGTTCTCTTCAGTCGCTAAGGCTGACGGCTCATCCAAACGTTTGGGATCAGCGAAATACCAGGTGACGACATCGGCAGGACGTTCAAAGCTTTGTGAAAACACATCCACCATAGCGCGGACTTGATCTGCCGTTGCATGTAGTCCGTTGGTATTAATCAATTCACCTAAAATCAAACGTAGCTTGGTACTACGCTTTGCTTGATCCTCAAACATGCCAGGCTCAAGCTTAACATTAGACAGGTCAGCTCCACGTTGCTTGAGGTTTTGCGCGGTCGTTTCCATCATGCGATTAATTTCAGAACCTAGTAACACGCGTGGAATTTCAAAATCTGCGTTATCTACCAAGGCTTGAAATACTTGCTCTTTTAATTTCGCACTCACACGTTTTGCCACTTCCTGATTGAGGCTTTCAGCTACTTCAGCTTTCATTTTTTTGACATCGCCGTCTTCAATGCCTAAGCTTTTGGCAAAATCCGCATCTAATTCTGGCAGTTTTGGTTCGGCAACACTGACATAAGTCACCTCGTATGCCACTGTTTTGCCAGCCAATTGCTCTGGACTATGGTCAGCTGGATAGGTAATTTCAAATTGTTTTGTATCGCCGGCTTTACCACCAGTCAAATGCTCATCGAATGAAGCAATACGGCCAGCCTCACCTAATACTAAATCAATACCAGTCGCACCAGTTGACTCAACTTCCTTACCTTCTATTGAGGCTTTGAGCGTTACATTGATACGATCGCCCGTTTTGGCAGCGCGTTTTACCGGTGCAAAACTCACACGCTGTTTTACCAACACATCCAATGTTTTCTTAACATCCGCGTCACTGACTTCAATGACTGGTCGTTCAATCTTTAATGTTGTCAAATCACCGATATTCACTTCAGGAAACACTTCAAACGTGGCGGTATACTCTAAATTAGTAGAAGCCGCCTCAAAAGGTTTATGCTCAATATTGGGGTAACCTGCTACGCGCAATTTTGCTTCGTCCATCGCATCACCAAAGCTTTTTTCAACCGCACCAGAATAGACCTCATCACGTACTTGATTGCCATAATGTTGATTGACCAAACCCATAGGCGCTTTGCCTGGCCTAAACCCTGCAAACTTAGCGGTACGCGCCATTTGTGCAAGCCGTTGATGAATTTGCGCTTCAAGTGGTTGGAGTGGAACAGAAATCGTGATGCGACGTTCTAGTGTGCTAATCGTTTCAACATTCAATGCCATGCGGTTTATTCCTAAAAATTAAGCAAAAATAATGCGGCAAACTATAGCATATTCGGCTTTTCTTCACAAACTAGACGAACAACTTTTTCATGTAACCCTGAATAAATAAAAAAATGGACGCCGTAGCGTCCATTTCTATAAAACATAACGACTTAATTTAACAATTACCAAGTACGTTTAACGTAGAACCATAATGTTTCTTGGTTTGTATCTCGACCATCTGAAGTATTGTAAAAAGTTTCATCTTCCACATCAAATGTGTTGGTGTAGTAGGCGCCTGCATTAAAGCCTTCAATAGGTTTGCCAGCACTTGGCAAACTAAAGTTTCTGTTTAATCCAATCGCCCAGTCACCTTGATCTCCAAATTGATTTTTAGTATCGGTATAACCTACTTTGGCCAATAAATTCAAACTAGCAACTGGCAACGTGTAATTGAATTTTACTTCATGGTACTCAGCACCATCAGTATCATCAGTACCATCTTTTGTATAATCTTTAGAAGCACCATAATTATCTGTCAACACACGATAGTAAGTATAGGTAAGCCATTTGTAAGTTAGGCCAATTGACGCCTCGAAAGTGTCTTGTTTGTTTCCGCTATTCGTTACATCACTGAAAGAGTCTTCACGATTAGGATAATAATAGTAATTACCTAAAACGTTAACACCAAAGCCGCTTTCAAAAGTATGTGCATAACCAGCATACCAATCGGTTTCTAGCTTATCACCGCCAGAAAAACCATCGCCATGCCCGAAAAAGTTTTTATCAATATTTGACCACCAGGTACCTGCATAAAAGCCACTGCTATGCGCGTAATCAACACCGCCCTGCAACGCTGGGCCGTCACTTAAAGAAACGCCACGGAACATATACTCACTGTATAACCCTACGTTAAATGTGAAAGAGTGTGGTGAAGTTGGCTCTTCAGCGGCTTCATGCTTACGATCCAAATGGTCTGCCGTTGGTTCAGTGGTAGGCGTAGTTTCTACTGCTGGTGCAGCAACAGCTGCTGGCGCAGCCTCAACGGCAGGAGCCGCTTCTTCTGCCATCGCATAAGCACAACTAAATAAAAGTGGAGCGGCGCATATGGCACTTAACACATGGTGTTTTGTATTTTGGCTAAAACTGGTCATATTTGTTTCCTTGGTTATTAAAAAATAAGTAAAATTGTGTTAATAATTATGTAATTCAGTGAGAATGAGTTTGGATTAATTACAAACGAGGTGCAACACCTTATTCACAAAAATGCAACAATTCAACAAAAATACAACAAAAAGTAATGCTTAAAAATAGAGCATTCAAAATTTTTATGCACTTAAGTTGTGCATCTGCTTGAGGTAGGTGATGTAAAACTCTCGTTTAAATACATCATTTATATCCCCGAGAGAAATTGACTGCCCTGAGAGCCTTGTAAATAAAGGCTCTCAGGGCAGCACTTAGGAAGTCATGCAAAATTAGTGTAAAAAAACGTATTCTAAAGTTCCAATAAAAAAGGCTTCCCGTTTAGGAAGCCTTTTAATGATGATGATTTAATATAGATTTAATATAATGGTGCGAAAGGAGAGACTCGAACTCTCACGCCTTACGGCGCTGGAACCTAAATCCAGTGCGTCTACCAATTCCGCCACTCTCGCAGGTTCTGAACGGCTTCAAAACTGCCGTTTCAAACAAGGCGCCATTGTATATCAACTCACCCTGATAGGAATAGCAAAAAGTTAAATTTGTAAAAAATTTTACTGACTGGCAATTTATAACCATTAAACTCATGATCACTATCTAAAATGTAAAATTAACTGACTTGACGCTTGTTTATGTGGCGGATTAAGCTACGATTGTGCGAGAATGATAGTAATTGATTCTTAACAAATTGAGTAAAGTTGAACATGATGCAAAACAATATCAATCAAAATGAAATTAATCTGTTGCGGAAAGAGCTGGAACTTTTAATGCGTGAGCGTCAGTCTTTGCTCAGAGTGACTGGCGCGGCAGCGGGTTTAATTGCTGAAATGGATAGTCACGATCTCCCTATTTCTACCGTAGAGGCGGCAGACTTATTATCTACTGTAATCAATAAGTTAAGCGATGAAACTTTACAAGATGCTTTAAGTTCAGTTCACGCAGAAATTGTAGATTAAGGCGATTTGCTAGAGCACTCATTAACCTAAGCAGTTCCGTCAACTTGCCTCATCAGAACACCCAATATTTAAGATGATGCTAAATCAGCAAATCCGGCAAGCACAATTGCCGTCTACCACTAAAAGGATTACATTTGCACTGGTTGCATGCTTATCGATGCATTTATCATGCTGTAGTTTTCAGCAATACACGCCTAAACCTATTAACCCTATCGTCAATGCAGAAAAATTAGCAGGGAAAATCTCGAATGATGCGCGGTTTCAACAATATTTAATAGCGAATGGCTACTCGGCCCAACGTTTACCATTGTCAGAATGGAATTTAGAGGATCTGACTTACTGCGCATTATACTTTCACCCTAGCTTAGAAGTCTCACGCGCACAGTGGCGTGCCGCACAGGTGGCTGAAACCAATGCTGGTCAACGTGGCCAACCAACAGTCAACACTAATATCGCGCATAGCGATGATCCAGATCCTGCAAAAAAACCGTTTGCGCTCGGGCTGAGCATTGATATTCCAATCGAAACTGCAAATAAGCGCACTATTCGCATTGAGAATGCCCAGCATTTATCGCAAATCGCCAAACTAGAAATCGCGCAAGCCGCATGGCAACTGCGCCACGCCATTGCGCAAACACTGGCTGAGTATCAGTTCAATCAGCAACAAATACGTTTATTGACAGCTGAAGCATTACGTCGCCAAGAGATTGTCAACATTTATCAAAAACGGTTGAGTTTAGGTGCGGCATCCAATATTGAACTTAGCAATGCAAATTTACAGTTACAAACAGTCACATCCACGCTGCATGCGGCCCAACAAAATCAATTGGTTTTACGCGCTAGATTAGCGAGCAACCTCGGTTTACCGCTTGCTCAAGTGGAAGCTATGCGACTGATAGATCATAGTAGGCCAGATAACAATAAACCGTTCATTGCTGATATGCCGGCAGCAGCGTTACAAACAACCGCCCTGCTGAACCGTTTAGATATTCGTATTGCTTTAGAAAAGTATGCGGCAGCAGAATCCAAATTAAAATTAGAACTCGCAAAGCAATATCCTGACCTTGTCATTAGCCCTGGCTATACCTTTGAATTTGGCGATAATATCTGGTCACTTGGTATATCAAGTTTACTGACGCTATTACAGAAAAATAAGGGTGGTATTGCGGAAGCGACGCAGTTAAGAGAAGTCGAGGCTGCGCAATTTGAAGCGTTGCAAAGCAAAGTGATATTGGATGCGAATATCGCAAATGCAGAACTAAAACAAGCTCAGTTGGCGCTGGAGAATCAACAACGCATTTTCGTACAGCAGCAATCCAGTACGCAACGTATGGCGCGCAAACTCGCTGCTGGTGAAATTGACCGGTTAGAGCTGGCTTTTGCTCAACTGGAAGATATTAATGCTGAAAAAAATGTGGTTTTGGCAAGTTTTCAACTCAATCAATCGTCAGTTCAATTAGAAAATGTTTTGCAAAAACCAATTGCAGTAAATGGCTTATCGGATTCTGAAATGTCGGATACTAAAATTATCATAGAGGGTGAAAAATGAACCGTAAAGCAACCATCATCATCGCCTTACAAGCCTTTATCATCGTCATCCTATTTTGGTTTTTGGTGTTTTATGGCAAAGATGAATATGAAGCTGCCTCAAGTGAAGGTGAGGAAGGCATCGATACAAGATTACTGGTCGCAAAAAATAAGGAAAGCGAAAAAGGTGCTGCAACGCTCATCCTGCCAATCGCATCGCAACAACAAAGCGGCATACAAACCACTCA
>JBARQL010000005.1:0-9972 GCA_049643685.1 Methylotenera sp. | reverse complement strand
GGTTATTGCGCCCCGCCACTTAATCACTACAATGCAGGTTTAATAGGCATGGCTTTTGCTTAATGTAGTAACGAGATTATTTTGGTGAAGAATATTATAGATGAAAAATAACGCTAACTTTTTGTATCTTAAGTCATTACTTGTCCTTGCAGGGCTGGTGTTATGCGCAAGTGCAATGGCTGACGCTACGACTAATGGAGCTGATACTTCAACAAATGTGTCACAAAACATTGAAAATTCTGCTGTAGAACCTGTAGTGATTACAGCAGTAGAGCTAGAAAAGCCAGTAGTAGATACTCATGAAGTCAAAAAAGCACTTAAGAACCCTAATTCAATGTTAGTGGAAATGGCATTAAAGTTTAAAGATTCAGAAGCCTCTCGTCGCGAATATGCAAAAGTGGCAGAAAACTATTGCCGCCAAGCTAAATATGGGGATGCTGATGCGCAGTATGCGTTAGGCTGGATGTACGAAAATGGACGTGGCGTTACTGCTGATGAGAAAGTTGCTGCACAGCTCTATACGATGGCCGCGGAACAAGGTCATGCACGTGCCAAAGAGTCGCTAGCTACCCTTGCAAACGTTACACCGCAATCTACTTTACTCGCGTGCCTTTTACCTGATCCGCCACCAGTGCCAATTGTAAGTTCGGTGAACGGGTCATCTAACGATGCTAGTAGTAATGAACATAAGGAAATCTCAGAAAAAACTGCCGCATTGTTTTACTCTCAAGCGCGCATTCTTAAAATAGTCAGCAAACTTGCGCCACGCTATAACATTGATGCCAATTTGGCGATGTCATTCATTGCTGTTGAGTCTGGGTTTAATGTGCAGGCAACCTCACCAAAAAATGCGCAGGGTTTAATGCAGCTGATACCAGCCACAGCACAACGTTTTGGCGTAAAAGATGCCTATAAAGCTGAAGATAACATCAAAGGTGGCCTTGCTTATTTGCAATGGCTGCTAGCTTACTTTAAGGGAGATGTGCAGTTGGTGGCAGCGGCCTACAATGCCGGTGAAGGGGCTGTGGAGAAGTACAAAGGGGTTCCTCCATACGCAGAAACGCAAATGTACGTGAAAAAAATTGCTAAGCTCTATAACAACGTGTCGCACCCGTATAAAGATGGCTTGGTTAAAGCCTCGCCTTTTCTCAAACTCCCAAAGAAAACGACAAGTTAACGTTCTGAAGTAGTTGCTGGGATTGAGTGTAGAGATTGTAAATATCCTCCGGGTATTAACTTTAAAGGAAGAAGATTTGTTTGTTAAATCATCTAACTTATTCTGCTTGCTCTGCAAGTGATAGTCATGAAATCTAATAAATAATCAATACTGCTCGTCTATTCAGAGGCGGCTAAATTTCCCCGAGAAAAATATACTGCTCTGAGAGCCTGTATTTACAAGGCTCTCAGAGCAGTGATTGGAAAGACGTGTGAATTTCAAGTAAAAATAGCCCTATTCAAGTAGTAGACAGTGCGGGGCTTGTTTACAATTTAGTGTAATTGATGCAGTTCTAATTCGCGTAATTTGGGTGCTAATTTTGCGGTAATGCCTACTACGCCCAATGTCAAGAGACCGCCAAATATGACTGAAGGTACTAGCCCCATGAATCTCGCAGCCAGGCCAGATTCAAACGCACCTAATTCATTGGATGAGCCAATAAATATGCCATTAATGGCGGTGACACGTCCACGCATGGCATCAGGTGTGGCGAGTTGTAAAATAGTGTGTCGCAATACCACAGAAACTCCATCAAAAATTCCAGATAAAAATAACAGTAAGCCTGCCATCACAAAGCTACTGCTTAAACCAAAGCCAATAATACATAGCCCGAAGCCTGCTACAGAATATAGAAGCCAGCGACCAGCATGCAAATTAATTGGGTGACGCGTCAGCCACAGCCCGATAATAATTGCACCAACACCTGGGGCAGCACGCAATATGCCCAAGCCTTCAGGACCTACCTTGTAAATATCTTGTATGAAGGCAGGTAGCATGGCCACTGCGCCACCGAATAATACGGCAAACATATCTAGCGAAAGTGCGCTAACGATGATTTGGTTGCCGTATACAAAGCGTAAGCCCTCATGGATGCTTTTGAAAACTGCTGGATTATCGACAGTAGCGGGAGGCTCTTTTAGTTTGAGTGACAGCATCGCGATCATTGCACCAAAACATAGCAAACAGGCTACTTGGTAAGCCACAGTTTTATTGGCAAAACCGACTAACAAACCACCTAAAATTGGCCCTAACACCAAGCCAGTTTGAAACACGGCAATACCAATGCCTGTAGCTTTAGCAAAACTTTCTCTGGGGATAATAATCGCAAATAAAGTCGTGTAACTTGGCGCAATAAAAGCGCGTGCAATGCCGGTAAACACAATAGCACCATAAATCCATAGCGTTGACCCATTGCCGAGCCAATCGCTTGAAATGGCAGTTAATATCATGGCGTTTGTCAGCAAAAGTGCAGCTGCCAGTACGCCAAATGCACGGCGCGAATAGTAGTGATCCACCGCATGACCAGCAAATAAGGCCGATGCAAAATAAGGCAATGCTTCCGCTAAACCGATTAACCCCAGCGAAAGTGGGTTATGGGTGATTTCGTAAATATGCCAGCCAACGGTAACGGCCATGATCTGATAAGCCAGTACGATGAGTACTCGAAAACTTAACAGCTTAAGAAAGGCGTAATTGTGCAGGTTGAAAATTTTGACATTGAGTTTGTACATATCGCATTATAAATTTTTCTGGCATTAAAATCGCGCTGACTACTGTAAACTGCGAAAGTTAGTGCAGAGAATAAGGCAGTAAGGTGATGCAAATCACCCGATGAGTCGTCGTTGACCTAGTGCGATTCTGCTGATATAGATTAGGCGCACTAACCCTTTTAGAACTAATTTGAGTAGTAATTTTGAGGTTAGAATGGGTCAATTATTCAAACGCACTGCATTAGCGAGGTACACGCCACAAATACCAGCTGGCAACAGTGCGATGCGGGGACCACGCTCTGCCTATTTCGGCCATTTCCTTACGTTTAGGCGTAGTATCTAATCTCTTAAGGCGCTTGTAGCCTTCTGCGATACCAAAATCATCTGCTGGAAGAATATCCATGCGCCCAAGCGTAAACATCAGCATCATTTCCACCGTCCATTGACCGATGCCTTTGAGCGTGATGAGTTGATCAATCAGTGCTTCATCGCTCATTTTGTCAGCTTCATCGCGCGATGGAACAAGGCCGTTGATTGTACCTACTGCAATGCCTTTAAGTGTTTCAATTTTTCTGCCTGAAAAGCCACAACTGCTTAACTCCTCAAATGAAGCGTCCAGAAGTTGTTGTGGTGTTGGAAAAGGGCTGTTAGATAAAGGATTAAAATGCTTAAGCAATTTACCCAGAATGGCATCGCCAGCCTTGGTGCTAAGTTGTTGGTAGGCGACAGCACGTACTAGCGCTTCGTATGGCCCACGTTCAGGTTTAGTCTCTAAAAGACAAACGCCAACCGTAGAAATGAGGTTGGCCCAATCACCATCGATTCGGGCTAAAAACTCGGTCGCAACTTGGTGTTTGAAGGTCATCTCGAGCGCGTGTGACGCAGTTTTAGATGGTTAAGAGGTGCTATCTAAGCCCGCTTGCACAATTTCCGCAGCACGTAACACGGCCTTGGCTTTGTTTTGCGTTTCATCCCATTCACTTTGTGGAATAGAATCGGCCACGATGCCAGCGCCTGCCTGCACGTAGAGTGTATTGTTTTTGATGACAGCCGTTCTAATCGCAATGGCTACATCCATGTCGCCATTAAAACCCAAATAACCCACCGCACCTGCATAAACGCCACGCTTGCTGGGTTCTAGCTCATCGATAATTTCCATCGCCCGTACTTTGGGCGCGCCGGAAACCGTACCGGCAGGGAAGGTCGCCTTGAGGACATCAATCGCATCCATATTCGGTTTGAGCTTGCCTTCAACATTGCTCACAATGTGCATCACGTGGGAGTAGCGCTCAATCATCATGTTATCGGTGACTTTGACCGTGCCTGTTTGTGCCACGCGACCTACGTCGTTGCGGCCTAAATCCATAAGTTGTACGTGTTCAGCACGCTCTTTTGGGTCAGCCAGTAATTCATCTGCAAGTGCTAAATCTTGTTCACGGGTTTTACCGCGCGGGCGTGTCCCTGCAATCGGGCGCGCAGTCACGGTGCCATTTTCAAGCCTCACCAAAATCTCTGGTGAAGCACCCACGACATGGTGATCGCCCATATCGTAGTAAAACATATAAGGTGACGGATTCAAGCTACGCAAGGCGCGATATAAGCTTAATGGTGACGCAGTAAATTTTTGCGACATGCGTTGTGAAAGCACTACCTGCATGATGTCGCCATCTAAAATGTATTGTTGCGCTTTTTTAACTGCGGCTTTGAAATTCTCTTCACCAAACTCTGAGGTTGCGACTGAATTCTCCGAAGAAAGTGCTTTAGGAATTGCCACAGTTTTACGCAGCATTTTGAGCAATTCGTCCAAACGCGCATAAGCCTTTTCGTAAGCATTGGTTTCAGTTGGGTTGGCATATACGATGAAATAAAGCTTACCGCTTAAGTTATCGACTACAGCGATTTCTTCAGAAACCATGAGCAACACATCGGGGACGTTGATTGAATCAGGTTTATTCACACCAGCTAAACGTTTTTCAATATAACGTATCGTTTCATAGCCAAAATAGCCTGCAAGTCCGCCAGTAAAGCGCGGCAATCCCTCATAGGGCGGCGTTTTGAAGCGTGCTTGATAATTTTTTACAAAATCTAATGGATTGGTGTTTTCGACAGACTCTACAACTGAACTGCCCTCAAGCACCTGCACATGGTTGTCATATGCCACGATACGGGTTTTAGCGGGCAGGCCAATGATCGAGTAACGGCCAAAGCGTTCGCCGCCCTGCACGGATTCCAGCAAATATGAAAATGGCTGATGGGCTAATTTCAGATACAGCGATAATGGTGTATCTAAGTCGGCAAACGTCTCCAACACAAGCGGAATGCGGTTGTAACCTTGCGCGGCAAGCGCATTGAATTGGGTTAAATTGATTGTACTAAACATAAATTTCCTGACATATAAATTGGTTAAATGGTGTTGCTTGAGTCGCTCGCGCCAAATGACGCACGGAACTCTTGGTAGGTTTTAAGCCTGCCACCATCGCCAACGATATGTTTTGATGTTACTTATACTCATGTTAAGTACTTAAATAAAATATTTTCTAATAGTTAATGCAATAAATCTATTGCGTCGCCGATGTTGTCAATTAGGGCATCAACTGCATCAGCATCGACACGCTGACCTTGATTATAGCCATAAGGCACCGTAAACACATAACAGCCTGCGCTTCGCGCTGCAGCTATATCAGTTTTAGAATCACCGATAAGCAACGCATCAGCTACAGAAACTCCAAGTTTTTCACAAATATAAAAAAGCTGATCTGGGTCTGGTTTCTTTTTTGATAATGTATCGCCAGAGACGACCAGCTCAAAATACTGCATCAAATTATTCGCTTCTAACAAGGGTAAGGTGAAGCTTGCTGGTTTGTTGGTCACACAGGCCAGTAGATATCCTGCTTTTTTAAGAGCCTGCAAACCCTCAAGTACGTGCGGGTAAGGCTTACTTTCAGTCACATTGTTCGCATAAAATTCAAAAAATAATTTTTGCGCCACCGCATACTCTGTGGCTTCTGGCTCAACATTAAGCTGTCCAGTTAAGCAGCGCTTGATTAGTATATGCGCACCCTCTCCGATATATGACTCAATTTGCAGTTCATCTAGAGTTGGTTTACCTAAGGCTGCCAGCATGCGATTTGATGCCCGCGCTATTTCTGGTGCGGTGTGCATCAGTGTACCATCAAGGTCAATCATGACGGCTTTGACCTTGAATTTATGGTTGATAGCGTTACTCAATTTACTTAACGACTATTTCACTGTAGCAAGTGCAGTACGCAATTCACTTACAATCGTGTTGTAGCGGTTTTTATCGGTATCTTTGCCTTGCGTGAAAATGGCATTACCAGCTACGAATGTATCCGCACCAGCTTGTGCAATTTCTGCAATATTCTGTGCATTCACACCGCCATCCACCTCCAACCAAATTTGACGGCCTGTTTTTTCATAGTAGGCATCAATTTTTGCACGCGCGAGACGTAGTTTGTTGAGCGTTTCTGGAATAAATTTTTGACCGCCAAATCCTGGGTTGACACTCATCAATAGCACCATATCCACTTTATCCATCACATGGTCTAGATAGCTGAGTGAGGTGGCAGGGTTAAATACCAAGCCGGATTTACAGCCTAAATCACGCACCATGGCTAGGCTGCGGTCGATATGCTCTGAAGCTTCTGGGTGAAAGGTGATGATGTTCGCACCGGCCTTAGCAAAGTCAGGAATAATCCGGTCTACAGGTTTCACCATCAAATGTACGTCGATAATACCGCCTACACGTTTAGCCGTTTCTTTAATTGCTTCACAGACTAATGGTCCGATGGTAAGGTTAGGCACGTAATGATTATCCATCACGTCAAAGTGCACCAAATCCGTACCTGAAGTAATCACGTCGTCAATTTCTTGGCCGAGTTTAGCGAAGTTAGCAGAAAGAATACTAGGGGCAATTCTAAAAGTTTTATCCATGGCGAAAGTCCGTATGTAAGTTGAAGTCAATTACGTAAAAAATTGCATTGCAGTGTTATTTTAACGTGAATTAGCATTTTAGGGTGGGCAAAGGTTATAGAGAATATAAAACTTGCACACAGCATTAAAAAAGCGTACTTTAACCATTAGAAATTTGTATTCGGAATGGAGTTTATCATGGATAACAAATACGGATTAGGTAGCACAAAAGTCGCTACGGAACACCATGAAACGCATCATAAACCTCACGTTACCCATGCCGTGCATTGTAAATTTTGCGGCTCAGCAAACCTAGTGTTAAGCCCAACCATGCATGATCACCGGTGTACTGATTGTGGAGAATGGCAAACAGACATTCCTCAAGGGTACTCAACTGGCAGAAGTAGCAATTTTTAGCTTCAGTACTTCGTAGCGCTAGAATGACATTTTTCATGGTTAACATGGTATTTCAAATTACTTTTGCGTGTTTTTCAGTGGCAATATTCTAACTATTTCAAAAAATAATTTTAAATATCCTAATTATTCCCACAAGTTTTAACTCTCTCTGCCGTTAAAAGTTCTATAATCTTGCCTACAAAAACACCCTTTCCATTAAACAACTCCAAAAGAGAAGATAAATGACTACGAAAAATGCTGATATTGGCCTAGTTGGCCTTGCTGTAATGGGCCAGAATTTGGCTCTTAATATTGCCGATCACGGCTACACCATTGCGGTTTATAACCGCGACTCTAAAAAAATGGTGAATTTCATTGAAGAATGCAAAAAAAATGAGCCTTCTGCTGAGCGTGTAGTCGGTCATGCTGATTTAGCCTCATTCGTTTTAAGTATTAAACGCCCGCGTAAAATTATTTTGTTGGTAAAAGCAGGTAGCGCAACGGATGTGACGATTAATGCATTATTACCTTATTTAGAGCAAGGCGACATTATCATCGACGGTGGTAATTCATTGTGGACAGATACGATTCGCCGTGAAAAAGAACTGGCCGTTAAAGGCATTGATTTCATCGGTTCTGGCGTTTCAGGTGGTGAAACTGGCGCACGTTTCGGCCCGTCACTCATGCCATCAGGCACACGTAAAGCATGGGCAAGTTTAGAGCCAATCTGGCGTGATATTGCTGCTAAAGTTGACCCTGTGACAGGTGAGCCGATGGAAGGTGGCAAACCAGGCAAACCAGTAGAAGGCGGCTTCTCTTGCGCTGAATATATTGGCCCAGACGGTGCAGGCCATTACGTAAAAATGGTGCATAACGGTATTGAATATATCGATATGCAATTGATTTGCGAAGCTTACTGGCTCATGAAAAACCTGTTGGGCATGCCAGCAGATGAAATTGGTAAAGTATTTGAAGAGTGGAATAAGGGCGAACTATCAAGCTTCTTGATTGAAATTACCGCCGATATTCTGCAACAAAAAGACCCGATGACTAAGGGTTTCTTGGTCGATCAAATTTTAGATACCGCAGGTCAAAAAGGTACAGGTCAATGGACTGCTGCGAATGCGCTTGAACTTGGTGCACCAGCAAACGCCATTGCCGCGGCCGTTTATGCACGCGCACTATCTAGCTTGAAAGAAGAACGTGTAGAGGCCAGTAAAATCTTAAAAGGCCCGGTCATCAAGCATGAAA
Source organism: Methylotenera sp. (assembly GCA_049643685.1). Classification (GTDB taxonomy): domain Bacteria; phylum Pseudomonadota; class Gammaproteobacteria; order Burkholderiales; family Methylophilaceae; genus Methylotenera. The sequence goes on along the minus strand of JBARQL010000005.1, from coordinate 1,689 downwards.
CAGACAAGAAGGCCACGATTGATGCGATTAAAAATGCGCTGTATTGCTCAAAAATATGCGCATACGCACAAGGTTTCCAGCTCATTGATAAGGCGCAAGTGGCTTATAACTGGAAACTCAATTTTGGTGAGATTGCACAAATCTGGCGCGGTGGCTGTATTATTCGCGCACGTTTCCTGCAAAAAATCACTGAAGCTTATGCCCTCAATTCTCGTTTGAAAAACTTGATGCTAGACCCATACTTCACCAATGCCATGAATGACGGCCAGGCTGGCTGGCGTAAAGTGATTGCACTAGCAGTGACGAATGGTATTCCAGCACAAGGTTTTGCGGCCGCAATGGCTTATTATGATGGCTACCGCAGTGCAGATTTGCCAGCCAATTTACTACAAGGTCAACGTGACTACTTTGGCGCGCATACCTATGAGCGTAAAGACCAACCACGTGGTCAGTTCTACCATTTAGATTGGCCAGAAGCAGGTCGTCCACAGTTGGAAATTTAAGTGATTTAGGGGCTTAAAGTTAAAAAAGGGCAGAAATTCTGCCCTTTTTTTATTGTTGTTCGCCCAATAGGCGCCAAGTATAAATCTAATTATTTGTAAGGTAAGTAACAATATAAAAACGCTCGAGCAAAAAACACTGCCCTGGAAGCCTTATAAATAAAGGCTTCCAGGGCAGTGCCCATAAAGACAGTCTAATTCAGCTTAATTGCTTAATGCTCTACTGAACAGATTCAGCGCGAGCTGATAACCAAGTAACGCTGTTTGTGCATCATAGCGTTCGTCGCCATCGCGCATAAAGGCGTGCAGTGCATTAAATTCGTGCCAAGTAAAGTTGAGGTTTGCAGTGTTCAATTTAGCCTGAATTTCAGCACGTGCGGCGGTGGGAATATACGGGTCTTGTCTGCCCCAAATCATGAGGAGCTCGCCAGTGATTTCACTTAAGCGATCCATGCTGTGTTGGTTTGCTTGATTGGGGATGAGTTGGCTGTTTAAATCGGTGGCGTAAAAGCAGGCGGTAGCCTTCACTTCAGGCTGTAAGGCGGCGCGAAAAGCCAAATGTCCACCGATACAAAAGCCCATGGCGCCTATATTGCCGTTATACCAAGTTTGTTGTTTGGCAAACGCAATCATAGCCGCGTTATCAGTATCGTAAGCTTGCACATCTTTTTTGGTTTTATCGGCGTTGCCTTTGGTGCGGCCTGCTTCATCGTAGCCTAATACGGTACCAATCGGGTTAAATTCATGAAATACTTCGGGTACCAGCACCACGTAACCATGGCTGGCTATAATGGTTGCGGCGCGTTCTATTGGGTCAGTTTGCTGAAAAATTTCCGAATAAAATAAAATGGCGGGGTATTTTTTATTGCTAGTCACGCTATCGGCAGGCTGATGAATATAGCAACGCATCACACCCGTGGGCGTGTTGATGTCGGCAATTTGGCTTTGGACTTTCATAGCTAACTTTCTAAATTAACAAGAAGTTGATAATTTAGTTATTGTACTTTGCCATTGTAAAACGCCCAAAGCGTTATTTTGCACTTGTTTTACCAGTGCGTGTCCTCAAATCAAAAAATCTAAACGCAATCGCAACAAGAAGCTAGCAGCCTGGAGAGGTTATTTTCTTTTGTGGAATCCAGCTGGACGGGTTGATTGATCGCCGGTGTCTTGACTTGATTAAGGGTATTGA
>JBARQL010000004.1:0-10563 GCA_049643685.1 Methylotenera sp. | reverse complement strand
TACATCGAATATATTTGCGATTTTAGGCTTACGCGCTTTGTACTTTTTGTTGGCGGATATGGCTGATCGCTTCCATTTACTTAAATTTGGCCTTGCCGTCGTACTTATATTTGTCGGTACAAAAATGTTGATTGTGGATTGGTTTAAAGTTCCAGTCGCGGTATCACTTGGTGTGGTCGTCGCTATACTCGGCACCAGTATATTGTTGAGTTTGATTTCCACCCGTAAATCAAAAACTCCTACTGCTTGACCTGTCAAAACTTAAGCCAGCAAGCTGGCTTAAGTTTGGTTGATTCGTTTTTCTAATGTTTTGCATCAAGGCTACGCTGACTTTTCAGGTACTATCCTGACTTCGCTCAACCAACCGCCATTTCCCCATGCAAACTGAAGTCTTAAACCAAGCAAAAGAAAAACCCAATTACGCCGTTGTAGCAGCAGTGCAGTTGCCTAGCGTGACAGACCTTGAATTTGAAGCTTCACTTAACGAGCTGCGCGAGTTGGCAAAAACGCTGGGTTATACCGTAGTTAAAACCTTTGTGCAAAAGCGCACGGGCTTCGATATGAAGGCCTACCTTGGCATTGGTAAACAGCATGAAATTCGTCATTATGTAAACGGTGAAACTACATTTGATGAGCATGGTGAGTCGATCTCAAACCCTGCCGATATTGAAATTAACACGCTCTTAGTTGACCACGAAATTTCACCCTCGCAAGCGCGCAACTTGGAGCTTGAAGTCGGCTGCATAGTAATGGACCGCACCATGGTGATTTTAGAAATTTTTCATCGCAACGCACGCTCACGCGCCGCGCGGGCGCAAGTGGAAATTGCGCGGCTGGGCTACATGGCACCGCGCCTGCGCGAAGCCGCCAAGCTGGCTGGCTCGCAAGGCCGCCAACGTAGTGGCGAAGGCGGGCGTGGCGCGGGTGAATCGCAAACCGAATTAGATAAACGTAAAATTCGTGACCGCATTGCCGAGCTGCAATTAGAAATTGTCGCCATGGAAGCCGAACGCAAAACCCAAAGCGCAAGGCGGCACGAGCGCCAAGGCGTGGCTGGCGTAGCGCTGGTAGGCTACACTAACGCGGGTAAATCTACCTTAATGCGCGCACTCACGGGCAGTGAAGTGCTGGCAGCCAACAAACTATTCGCTACGCTAGACACCACAGTACGCGCGCTGCACCCAGAAAGCGTGCCGCGCGTGCTGGTGAGTGACACCGTCGGCTTTATTAAAAACCTGCCGCACGGCCTTGTAGCGTCGTTTAAATCCACCTTAGATGAAGCTTTAGATGCCGCGCTACTGCTACACGTGATAGATGCCAGCGACCCTGGCTTTGAACGCCAACTTGAAGTGACCAACGAAGTGCTGGCTGAGATTGGCGCAAATGACCCAGAACATACCATTCCGCGCATCAAAATTTTCAACAAAATTGATTTTGTAGGCGATGCAACCGCCCAAGCCGAACGAGAAGCTGCCTTAGAAGCCAAATACCCAAATTGCATTGTCATGAGCGCCCGCAGGCCAGAAGATATCGCCAAACTACACCAAATCATCGTCACTTTTTTTCAACAAGATTTAATACTAGCCGAGCTTTTTTTACCATGGACAGCCCAACAACACCGCGGCGAAATTTACGCCAACTGTCAAGTGTTAGCAGAACGCTCAGAAGAAAACGGCGCTTATTTTAAAGTGCGCGGTGAGGCCAATAACGTTAAAAAGTTGCAAGATAAAATTCAGCTTTCATCTTCATAGCCCGTTCGCCCTGAGCTTGTCGAAGGGTAATGTTGAATTAACCCTTCGACAAGCTCAGGGCGAACGAAATTTAGTGAAAAGTATGCGTAAGTTTACAAGCGTTTTTACCCAAAAAATTAACACTTATCCACAACAAAAAACTGCAGAGAATTTTTTATGCCTCTGTAAGCCTATCTGTTGGCGGCTCTCAGAGGTGATCGAATGATGTTGTGCTAAATTGATTAAAAATTAAGCAGATTTTTTTCTTGGATTTTTGTGTGTCGTTCGAGCCTGTTTTGGTTCCGCTATTTGGACTAGAACTCTTAAAAAAATAGCAGGGGGATTTTTTAATCCGCCTGCCTTTTTTAGCTTACTATTTTGTGTGTATAAAACACATGTAGGTTCTCAGAATAAGTGACTATTGGGCTCACGATCAATCAACCACTTAGTCACTAATTTCGTAATTAATTTATCAAATTTAAACAAAATAAGTGACAATATCCTATCAATGTTACGTAAAAAATGACTATTTCCTATTTATTACTTTAAGTACATCTTCATGATGATGAATAACCCATCACCCTGTAACCCTTCATTCGCTTGTCAAACATGCGCATAAGAACAGGTATATTTTCGTCAATGTAATCATAAATCTGCACCACCTTTTTCCCGTCATGCAAACGATGCAATCGCCCCGCATATTGTTGTAATGTTCCTCGCCATGAAATCGGCATGGTCAAAAACAAAGTATCCAGTTGTGGGTCATCAAACCCTTCGCCAATCAGCTTACCTGTTGCAATAATCAGCCTCGATGTTCCTGCTGGCAGATTAGTCAGCTTTTCCATTTCTAACCTGCGCTGTTTAACACCCATACCGCCATAGAGCGTGATGATATGCTCCGTGCATCCCTTCAGTTGTTCGGCAAGCAGAAATAAGTGGTCTTTTCTTTCTGTCAGGACAAGTGGCGATCGTCCAGAGGCAAGTGCAGCTTTGACATCCTGCACAATTTTTTGGTTACGCTCTTGAGATTGAGCTAGGAATGCATAGATTTCATGAATGGCTTCGGTTTCTGCTGGCAGCTTGAAGCCTGTCTTTTGTGGAGACACCTCATGATCGAAAGGTCGATGTAGATGCTTTTCATTGGCACGATAGCGAATTTGGCCGCACTGCATGAATATAATCGGATGATGGCCATCACGACGAATCGGTGTTGCTGTTAGACCCAACACGTATTTAGCTTTCGCAGATTTCAGTATCTGCTCGAAACTGAACGCCGAAAGGTGGTGACATTCATCAACAATGATTTGGCCATAATCTGCAATACGGTCATCGATCTCGCCCTTACGGTTAAGACTTTGCATCAGCGCAATATCTATAAAACCACCATGCTTGCGTTTACCACCACCTAATTTTCCGATCTGTTTTTCATCAATATCTAGGAAGCTTGATAACCTGCTTGCCCATTGATCCATCAGTTGCGTTCTGTGTACTAAAATTAATGTGCTGACTTTACGTGCAGCAATGATCGCTGCGGCTGAAACCGTCTTGCCAAAAGCAGTGGGGGCGCACAAAACGCCTGTATCGTGTCTGAGCATTTCTTTTACGGCTGGCATCTGCTCTGACCGCAATTCACCCAGGAAGCTTACATCAATCGTTACGCCGTTAAACCGCTCATCTCGAATGTTCACAAGAATGCCGAGTGATTTCATTAGCCCAATGGCTTCATCTTGGCAGCCTCGCGGCAAAGCAATATACTTCTCAAAGTCTTCTGCACAGCCAATCACTCTTGGAATATCAAAGGTTGATAGCCGCATTTTTTGGGTTTTGTAGAATTCTGGATTCTGAAAGGCGGCTAAACGCACCAATCGATTCATCAATGCCGTTGGCAAGCCATCTTTTGGTATAAATACCATATTTGCCGTCACGACTTCTACCGACTCAGGAAATGGCCCATCAATGGGCTTGTCATCTAATCGCCTAGAGGGTGGCTTAGTCCAAGGATCTTCGACGCCTTCATCAATGCTGACAAATTTGACGCCCAGTACACCACCATCCATGTTCACAGATTGAATCACACGCTCTGCTGACTTTAAATCTACTCGTTGAACATGAGCCAGATAATCCCACTGATCTTGGTAAGGCTGTAACAAATCATCGACAAAGACACTGCAGCCGTTTTCTCTTGGGTTTTTTTGCAACGGTAGTGCGATCAGGTTACCAAAACCTCCCTTAGGCATGGTGTCTTGGTTAGGAAATAATCGATCATAGGATTTAAGGTGTAGCAGGCGTTCATTGTCACAAGTCAGTGTAATCAAAGCACTGCCCAGCCTTCTAGCCGTTGCCGCTAACATCGGTTGGGTAAAGAAAATCCATACATGGGCACCATCTCCCGATCTTGAAATTTCCAGACTGGCGTGAATGCCGTTTTGTTTTGCCGTCCGCGTAAAAGCGGTTGCATCTTCCTGCCAGTGATCCCCATCAAAATCTGCCGCCAGAAACCAGCATGTCTCATCAGTCAATAAGGCATACGCGCCGATAGTCTTTTTGCCAGTCAGATGAAGATAGATTGCTTGGTAATCGATGCTGAGTAGCTTCCTGTTATTACAATCACTACATTTTATTCGTGGTTTGTCGCATACACCTGATAGCCATTCGTTGTCACAGGCAGGCGCATAACCAGATCGTCCGTTCTTAGAATCCCAGCGAACCGAGTAAACGTCCTCTCTGCCTTTGAACAGTGAGCGGAACAGTTGGATTTTAGCGTCAGTGGAGAGTTCTACTGTTGGATGAACTGGGGTGGAAAGTTCTTTTAGTACAGGATCAATGGCTGGCAGCGATAGTTCAAGATCACTCTTTGATATAAGGCCCAACTGGCTTCGAAGCATCAGGTTTTCTTCGCGTAATTGACGGCACTCGGCTTCCAGTTGTGCAATGCGCGTGTAGAGTTCATTGGTCATACAAATAGCAGCTCAGAAAATGTGCTTCAATTTGATACATCTATTTATTTAGCCTGCGTCTGTAGCTACTGACACTTAAAACCAGCGTTTAAATATAACGCTTAAAGTCATTACTATCACGCGTTAGTAGCTGCATCAATTTAGGATGAACGAAAATCTTTTCTTTAGTGACCGGCGCTTCAATTAGCACGCCAATATCTACCAACTGCTTTAAATATTGTGATGCTGTTTGGCGCTTGGCAATACCCGCTTCCGTCAGGCTGCTTATGCGGCAATAAGGCAATTCAAAAATCAGGCTGACTAGCTCATGGCTATACACTTTAGGCAATTTATTACGCACGTATTCTGAAGTGTGATCTGACAATGCTCGAATGGCGGCAATTTTAGCTGTGGTCCAAATGGCCGTTTCTTCTACCCCCTTCAATAAGTAGATAATCCAAGCTTCCCAATTCTGCTCACGCGTTACTTGCAATAGCAAACGATAATAATCTGCTTTATGTTGAATAATATAGCGGCTTAAATACAAAATAGGCAGAGTAAGTAACCCTTCTTGGATTAAAAACAGGCTATTAACCACGCGCCCTGTTCTGCCATTACCATCGGTAAATGGGTGTATTGCCTCAAACTGATAATGCCCAATCGCCATACGGATTAACGGATCTATTTCTACCTCATTGTGTAAAAATCGCTCCCAATCAGCAAGCATATTTCTTAATACATCTTCACCTACTGGTGGTGTGTAGATAATTTCCCCAGTTGCATCATTGGTTAATGCCGTGCCTGAAGTGCGACGCACATTCATTTGCACGCCTTTAATTTGGGTGCAGATTTCTTCAGCAGTACGGGTATTCAGTGGATGTTCGTTGAGTGCCTGATAACCTTCAAATAAAGCACGACTGTAACGTAAAGCCTCTTTAGTAGCTGGGTCGGCTTGCTCTTCATTACGCGCATGTTGGAATAACTTATCAGTCGTGGTGACAATATTTTCGATTTCAGAACTGGCACCCGCTTCTAGCAATGGCAAAGTATTAATCAACACAGCCTGATTGGGGATTAACTCTGCCGCCTGCTTTAACTCAGCCAAGGCTGCACGGGCGGTAATACACTGTTTTAAGATCGTTCTAGTTTCAACATCTACCTTAGGCGGCAAAGGTGGTAAAGAAAGATAAGGCTGTTCAGGTTGCCAGAGTTGAGGTCTCATGTTCACATTTCACGGTTTTATCGACACATTTCAAGTGTATGTCGATGACATCGACACGTCAACCTTTTATGTCGATATTTTTGTATTTTATCGACACATATTTAAGACATGTCGATAGCATCGACTAAACATGATGAAAGATAAAAATCCAAACCTGCGCAACCTAGAGCGTCAAAAACTTATAATCAGTATCAGTATCAGTATCCGAAATTTAATCTTCATCAGTTATAGCATCAAGTGTTATGTCCACCTAATTGTTAACAGGAGGCAGATAATGTATAAAAATGCCAAACAGTGGGCTCGAGTACGCGATCGTATCGTTTTTTATGGTGATTCAATACGCCACGTTGCTGAATCTGAAGGAATGAGCAGTAACACGGTACGCAAGATGCTCAAACATACTCATCCACCTGGGTATATATCCATAGCTCAATCCCGATCTAAAAGCATCAAGCCACGAAATACTGCCTCTACAGATTCAAGTCAGTCTAAAACCATAAAAGATAAGTTGCTATGGATGGAGTGGCTCTATTCAATTGAGCAACAGTCAAAATCACGGGCTAATTCTTCAAATACGCACAGCAAGCTTTATGATGTTCTAGCTCCATCCACAAACTCACCACGCACCAGAGCTTTGGCAGTCCTCGCTAAACTTGATGGGTTTTCGATAGCTCAAATATCTAAACACCTAGCCATTGCGCGTAATACTGCTCGGAAATATCTGTCAGACTTTCAATTGGGTGGCGAGGTGGTGCTATTCAAGGGTAAAAATAGGCCGTTAAAATCTGACGACCTTGAATTACAAAAATGTATTTTCAGCTTATTACATGAGCCGCCAACCTTACACGGCTTCAACCGCACCACTTGGAGAATAGCCGACTTATGCGAAATTCTTAGAAAGTCAGGACACTCAGCTTGCGATGCAGTCGTACGCACCATCATCAAAGATGCAGGATATAGATGGAAATCTGCACGAGTTGTGCTAACCAGCACCGATCCCGAGTATCGGGAAAAATATCAACATATTCAAGATATATTGTCTGGCTTAAAGGATGATGAACGATTTTTCTCAATAGATGAGTTCGGCCCTTTTGCCGTCAAAGCAAAGGCAGGACGCGTGTTGGTTGAGCCAGGCGACCAGCCTACAGTTCCACAATGGCAAAAATCCAAGGGATGGCTGATTTTAACAGCCGCATTTGAGTTATCGAGAAATCAAGTTACCCATTTTTACTCGAAAGCTAAAAATACAGAAGAAATGAAACGTATGACTGATGTGTTGATTAGGCAATAACTCATGTAGAATTTTTGAGAATGGATTCACTTTTACTACTCATTTTCAACAACATTAAGTAGTTAAAGATACCAGTTATAGCTAGTAATTCAAGGTATTTATTTTTTGTTGACTGTCGTCTAACTATATGATTTAATGTGCTTAATATTTTTTATTTACTGAATATCTAGTCACATTTATCCTAAAATAGATTGATATAATTATATCAATCTTACCTATCAATCAATCTCTTGAAGTAGATTTTTTTGTGATAGAAATATATCAACTATCACCCCACTTCCAATCTAAATATATATTGATTTAATTTCTTAAGACAATTATTTCAGAATTTACACAAAATGAACTGCCGTGAAAAAGCCTCCAAAGATTTCTCTAGGGAGGCTTTAGTTTTGGAGCTATTTTTTATGTGGGTTAAGGCAATTTACATTAAATAACGCAACAATGCGGGTCCCAGAGGCATTTTTCGTCTAACCATTTGAAATTATTGAAAATAGTCACAAGTGAGAAAATAGTCACTTATTATGAGAACCTACAACACATTTTTTAAATGTCTAAAGAACCCACATTCAAAGCATTGCTTTCAATAAAGGCGCGGCGTGGTTCTACATTATCGCCCATTAGGGTGGTGAAAATTTCATCGGCGGCAATGGCGTCATCAATTTGCACTTTTAGTAAGCGACGCACTTTCGGGTCCATGGTGGTTTCCCACAGTTGCGAGGGGTTCATTTCGCCCAAGCCTTTGTAGCGTTGAATATTGAGTGTGGCTTTGGCCTCATTCAGCAGCCAATCTAGCGCTTGTTTGAAGGTGCTGACGGTTTGCTCTTTTTCATTGCGTTTAATAACCGCGCCCGCACCCAGTAGGCCTTGCAGCGTGGTGGATGTTTTAAGAATTTGGCGGTAATCGCCGCTGCTTAAAAATTCCGCATCAATCACGCAGCTTTGCAGGTTGCCATGCACGTATTTATTCACTTCCAGGCGGTAGGTGCTGGTTTCAGCATCAAAGGCCACAATCACTTCACTGCCAATGGCGCCTAAAATGGGGCGTAATTTCTCAGCCACGCGGTTAGCGTTTAGCTCGTTGCTGAGGTTAATTTCGCCTGCATCTTGGATGGCCCGTAATACGCTTTCATCATAATGCGCTGAAATACGGCGAATCACCGCTTCAGTCAATACCACTTGTTTGGCGATTTCTGTGAGTGGCGCATCGGTCAACACGCCTGCGCTTGTTTTGGTATCTAACTCTGCGCCTTTCAGGGCGGAGTTGAGCAGGTAAATATCCAGCTCTTGTTGGTCTTTTAGGTAGCGTTCATCACGGCCTTGTTTCACTTTATATAGCGGTGGTTGGGCAATGTAAATATGGCCGCGCTCGACTAGCTCGGTCATTTGGCGGTAGAAGAATGTAAGCAACAGCGTGCGAATATGCGCGCCGTCCACGTCCGCATCGGTCATGATGATAATGCGGTGGTAGCGTAATTTTGCTACATTAAAATCCGCCTTACCAATGCTGGTGCCTAACGCGGTAATGAGCGTGGCAATTTCTTGGCTGCCTAATAATTTGTCAAAGCGCGCTTTTTCAACGTTTAAAATTTTACCTTTTAGCGGCAAAATCGCCTGGTTTTTACGGTCGCGCCCTTGCTTGGCTGAGCCGCCCGCTGAGTCACCCTCGACCAAGTAAATTTCACAAAGTGCTGGGTCTTTTTCCTGGCAATCGGCCAGTTTACCCGGCAAACCGAGTGTATCCATCACCCCTTTGCGGCGGGTGATTTCACGCGCTTTTCGCGCGGCTTCACGCGCACGTGCGGCATCGACAATTTTGCCGCAGATAATTTTGGCATCGGCCGGGTTTTCTTGTAAAAATTCGGCTAATTTTTGTGAAACCACTTCAGAAACAACCGGTTGTACTTCAGATGACACTAATTTATCTTTGGTTTGTGATGAGAATTTTGGATCTGGTACTTTCACAGAAAGTACACAGCAAATACCCTCACGCATATCATCGCCTGTCGTTTCCACCTTGGCTTTTTTGGCTAATTCGGTTTGCTCAATATATTGATTTAATGTGCGCGTCATGGCAGTACGCAAGCCTGTTAAGTGTGTGCCACCATCCCGCTGCGGAATATTATTGGTAAAACATTGCACAGTTTCAGAATAACTGTCATTCCACTGCATGGCCACTTCAATGGTCATGCCGTCTTTTTCACCCTTGGCATAAAAGGTTTTTGGGTGCAATACCGTTTTGGTGCGGTTGATGTATTCAACAAAGCCTTTAATGCCACCTGCATGGGCAAAGTTTTCTGATTTGCCATTACGTTGGTCTATCAGCTCAATTTTTACGCCAAAATTCAAAAATGAGAGTTCACGAATACGTTTAGCCAAAAGATCAAAGTGATATTCAACCAGCACGAAGGTTTCTACTGAGGCTAAAAAGTGCACCTCTGTGCCTTTTTTATCGGTTTTGCCCGTTTTAACTAGTGGTGCAACAGGCACGCCACGGTGAAATTCCATTTGATGTACTTCACCCTTACGGTAAATTTTTAAGCGCAACCAATCTGACAGCGCATTCACCACAGAAACACCCACGCCGTGCAGGCCGCCAGACACTTTATAAGAGTTTTGGTCAAACTTGCCGCCCGCGTGCAGCTCGGTCATCACAATTTCGGCCGCAGAACGTTTCGGGTCGTGTTTGTCGTCTTCTTTAATATCGGTAGGAATACCGCGCCCGTTATCTGAGACGCTAATACTGTTATCGGGATGGATGATGACCTTAATATCGTCACAATGCCCCGCTAAGGCCTCGTCAATGGCGTTATCGAGCACTTCAAACACCATGTGGTGCAAGCCAGAGCCATCAGAAGTATCACCGATGTACATGCCTGGGCGTTTACGCACTGCATCTAAGCCCTCTAAAATTTTAATACTGTTTGAATCGTATTCTTGAGTGCTTGGTTTTTTATCTGCCATATTGTGTGTCTTTTTTACTTTATAGTGAATGAAATGAATGCGGCTATTGCATTAGATGCGCATCGGCATCACCACATATTTGTAATCGGGTTTATTGGGGACAGTGACTAAACAACTGCTACTAGCATCAGAGAATGAAAATGCGATTTCTTCACTATTGGCATTATTGAGTACATCAATTAAATACGTCACGTTAAAGCCTATATCTAACGCATCGCCATGGTAGTTGATTTCCAGTTCTTCTTCGGCTTCTTCTTGATCACTATTGGTGCTGATGAGTTTCAGGTTATTTTCACTAATCACCATACGTATGCCACGATATTTCTCGTTCGATAAAATAGAAGCGCGCTGCATGGCTAATAACACGCCTACTCGATTAGTCAAAAATGTATTTTTGTGCCCGATTGGAATGACGCGATTATA
>JBARQL010000003.1:0-73911 GCA_049643685.1 Methylotenera sp. | reverse complement strand
CTTAGCTATTATTTTTTGTATAAAGCTATTTTTATTAAAGGGGTATTTAGATGTCTGACATCGAACAACGCGTTAAAAAAATTGTTTCTGAACAACTTGGTGCAAGTGAAGCTGATGTTAAAAATGCATCCTCATTTGTAGATGATTTAGGTGCAGACTCACTCGACACTGTTGAGTTGGTGATGGCACTAGAAGAAGAGTTTGACTGTGAGATTCCTGACGAAGAGGCAGAAAAAATCACAACTGTTCAACTGGCGATTGATTACATCAATACCAACCTCAAGTAATAAGCAGATTGCTAGGCAATAAACCCCAGTTGGGGTTTATTGCCTTTTTTGTTTGTCTCAAGTATTTGATTCTTTATCTTTAGAGGTTTCTCATGTCTAAACGCAGAGTAGTGGTTACAGGTCTTGGAGTCGTTTCTCCCGTTGGTATAGGCGTCAAAACGGCTTGGAGTAATCTCATTGCTGGCAAATCTGGTATTACACAAATCACTAAATTTGATGCCAGTGCGTTTGCGTGCACGGTAGCCGGAGAAGTCAAAGACTTCAATGTTGAAGACTTTTTAACAGCAAAAGATGCACGGCGGATGGACTCTTTTATCCAGTTTGGCTTAGCCGCTGGTATTGAAGCCTTTAAAGACTCAGGTCTTGAAGTAACAGAAGAAAATGCGGAACGTATTGGCGTTTCGATTGGCTCTGGCATCGGCGGCATGCAATTGATTGAAGACACTGATATTCTTTATCAAGCATCAGGCCCGCGTAAAATATCCCCATTTTTTATCCCTGGCACCATTATCAATATGATATCGGGCAATTTAAGCATTATGTTTGGCTTAAAGGGACCTAATGTGGCGATCGTGACCGCCTGTACCACAGGTACGCATTCGATTGGTGATGCTTCACGCATGATTGAATACGGTGATGCGGATGTAATGATTGCCGGCGGCGCAGAGGCGGCGATTACACGTTTAAGCTTAGGCGGCTTTGCCGCTGCGCGTGCTTTATCTACGCGCAATGATGACCCAGCCACTGCCAGTCGTCCATGGGACAAAGACCGTGATGGCTTTGTGATGGGCGAGGGCGCAGGCGTAATGGTGTTAGAAGAATATGAACACGCCAAAAAACGTGGGGCTAAAATTTATGCTGAGCTTTCTGGCTACGGCATGAGTGCAGATGCTTACCACATGACCGCACCGAATATGGATGGTCCACGCCGATCCATGCGTAATGCCATGAATAATGCAGGCATCAACCCAGATGCTGTGCAGTTTGTAAATGCGCATGGTACCTCAACACCGCTAGGCGACGCGAACGAGACTAATGCCATTAAAGCCGCGTTTGGTGAACATGCTTACAAATTAGTGGTGAATTCTACTAAATCGATGACTGGCCATTTGCTGGGTGGTGCAGGTGGTTTGGAGTCGGTGTTTACTGTGCTTTCTATTTATAACCAAGTTTCACCGCCCACCATTAACATTTTTAACCAAGACCCAGAATGCGATTTAGACTTCTGCGCCAACACCGCACGCGATATGAAAATTGAGTACGCGCTTAAAAATAACTTTGGTTTTGGCGGCACTAATGGCAGTTTAGTGTTCAAGAAAATATAAGCCTAAAACACAGCATTTTAACCTTTTAATTATTTCGATGCTCTGGAAGCCGCCTAGAATGCGGCTTCCAGAGGTATAAAAATTTCTAGGGACAAAATTTCGGTCATTTAAAGCTATTTAATATGCTAAAAACCAAAATTCCACCGCCCGTTTATTTGCTCCTGAGCGCGGGCCTCATGTGGCTGCTCAACCAATATTTTCCGTTATTTCATTGGCTCAACCACCCCTGGAATCAGCTAGGCTTAGGCATTATCGGCATCGCCTTGCTGTGTGATTTTTGGTCACTTTTTTTGTTTTATCGTGCCAAAACCACGCCTAATCCCATGAATCCCAGCAACACCGCACATTTGGTGACCAGCGGTTTATATCAATATTCGCGTAACCCCATGTATGTGGGGTTAGCGGTCATGCTCGCAGGTTGGGGCTTATATTTGGGCAGCGTTAGCCCAATTTTAGTGATGCCCATTTTTGTATGGGTAATGACCAAGCAGCAAATTGAGCCAGAAGAAACTGTACTCACGCAAAAGTTTGGTAGCACTTATCAAGACTATCAGCAAAGGGTACGGCGTTGGCTATAGCCATTTAAATACCTACCAAATCTCCCCAAATGGTCGTACTTCAATTTCTGATGACCATGCAGATGGTTTTTGTTGTGTCAGATCAAAAACCACTTCGGCTAAATCTTCAGGTTGCAAGAAAAATGCATCCGGTTTATTTGGCATCATTTTTCGTGTGGCTGATGTGTCAACCACAGCATCTACAATCACTGTGGCTACATGAATGCCAGCAGCGCCCAAATGACGCGCCATGGACTCAGCAAGGCTGCGTTGTGCGGCCTTTGCAGGGGCAAAAGCGGCCGTTTTTGCACCACCACGACGCGATGCTGTCGCACCTATAAAGATGATGTTGCCGCGTTTGTTTGCTTTCATAGAAGGAAGCACCTGCTGCGAAACGAGTAGCGCACCAAGTGCGTTAACACGCCAGCTTTGCTCAAACTCTTCTGCGGTAATTTCTTCAACACTTTTCCAAACGCCTGCACCTGGGTTGAAAATGAGCGTATCAATGTCGCCCATTTCAGCGCGAATAGCTGTAAATGTATGTGCGACTGAAGCTGCATCGGCCACATCGCAAACATAAGCTTTTGTGTCATTTATTTCTTTAGCCAACACAGTTGTAAACTCAAGGCTACGCGCCAGTAATGCGACTTGATAACCATTTGCGCCAAATTGACATGCAAAAGCAGCGCCATTGCCAGGGCCAACGCCAACAATCACACAGACTGGTTTATTAGTATTTTCTATCATCATTTATCCTTTCCAATGCGGTGGCATGGTTTTGGCAAAGTAAGGCAATTGCTCAATGCGCTGCATGAATGCGGCCAGTTTTGGCTTGATAAGCGCACCAACATTAAGTTGCGGCCGTTTAATATGTAGTCGATTCACCAGAGCCAGCAATGGGTAAATGGCAAAGTCTGCCGCTGAAATACTGCCAACAAAATATTCACCATGCAGAGCATCTTCAAAATAATTTAATTCACGGCCTAAGTTGTTCAACTCAAGTGTAATGGCAGATTTGTCGCCATCGCCACCCGCACGCATTAAAGTAAGCTCCATCAGTTGCCTGATGATTGGGTATAAATAGCTATAAGCTTCTGCGGTAAGGCGACGGGCAATGGCGCGGTCTTGCATATTTTTGGGTAAAACTGAATGCTCAGAGTAACGCTCTTCAAGATACTCCACAATCGCGGAAGCCTCCCAAAGCGTGAAATTATCATCTACTAACGCAGGCACTTTGCCGTGCGGGTGAATGGCCAAATATTCTGGCGTTTTTAACTCGCCATTTTGCAGTGATAATAAATTGAATTCGTATGCCAGTTGTTTGTGCTCTAACACCAGCCATACATACCACGCGAATGGCGAGCCTGAACCGTAGTAAAATTTGATGCGCATTTTGTATCCTTTATAAAGTTAGAGAACGCCAAGCAAGGTTAATGCGAGTGCCATTTGGCTAAAAAATCCTGCAGTAAAAGCTAAAGTACGCACTAATGGCACGGCTGCAATGTAGGCCACCACATGCACCAGCCGTGCGAAAAAATACACCATGCAGGCTGTAGCCGTGGTTGTAGTGCTGACGCTGGTCATTTGCACAGCCAATGCTAAAGGCGCAAATATCACCAGGTTTTCAACCGCATTGGCATGTGCGCGCTTAAGCCTTTCTGCCCACTGCACCTTGGGTTGCAGTTGCGGCGGCATTAACGTTGCCCAAACGCCCGTTTCTGCAATACGATTGATAATGGTTGGCACCCAAAAAAGTGCGGTCATCATTAAAGTTAAAACCAGCCAATATAATTCTGTTGTGATGTGCATTTGTAGCCTCGCTTATTTAGTTTAGATTAGTTGCCACTTACAGCTTGTTGATATTCCGCAAGTAGCTTGGGGTGATCAATGGAGCCATGATGATGCGTTTGCTTCCAGCCAATATCTGCGCCAAACCACTGCACAATGCGGCTGGTGCGAATCGCCAGCGAAACGATGGTTTCGCCCTTGGTAAATTCGCCCGTTTCGCACCCAGCAAATACCACCATGTCATCCGCTTGAAACTCAACAATATCGCTGAGCGCCACCCAAACGCTGGCCGAGCCTGCAAAAATGCCTTGGTACAAATTGGCAATCGGCTCAAAACCGCGCAAAATGCCGCCGAGTGGATTATTCAGTTGTATGAGCGCGTGATTCGCCCACACTTGAGCAAACACACCCATATCACGTTGATTAAACGCATAGTAAAACGATTCTACTAAGGCTCTAGCTCCTTCAATGCTATGTTGATTGGCTTGGTGAATGCGGTTAGTTGCATCGCGTCCGTAAGATTGTTGTGAATGAATGATCATGCGAGGTTTCCTTGCGTTGTAGATTGGTGTTTACCTTGAGTAAGTTTCCACATAGATACCAAATGAAACCAAAGCCAAAGTGGCGCTGGCAGAAAAACTGCGTACATCATCGGGTGATACGGAGTGATCGTAGGCAAAAGAATGAGGGCTAATGTACTAGCCACGACTAATATATCGACCACGCCAAAGATGTTGGCAAACCATGCGCGGCGTTCGCCATCTTTATCCGCAGCGAGTGTGAATGCGGCTATCAGTCCTAAAAAACCTGCGGTAATGTGCGTCCAGCCATCTAAAATGCCGAATGTTTGTGGCAAGCCGCCAAGGCTGGCTTGCATGAAAAAATTAGCGCCAAAAAATACGCGGATGCCTTGCATCAAAAGTAATTGTTTTTGACTAAGCGCCAAAAGTTTATCTCTGATGGGTTTAACTAACAACAGTAAAGCGCCCACCGCGCCGACGGCGATAAAAATGATGATGAGAAACGCAATGCTTGAAATATTTTCTGGGAAAAGGCTTTTGGTGGATAAACCGAAGTGCAAAAACCCCAACCAAGCGAGCATTCCTGCGCCTATGCCGATGGATAACTTACCATTTTTATCGCCCAGCGAAATGACCCATAGCGTGTAAATAATCATCGTTAAATCTAAAAAAATGGCAAAAAGGGCAGAAGTAAAAAATGACATATTTAAAAATGACATATTGAAACCTTGTTAATTAAGTGATATTGTAATAAGCATATTAACTACTATATACAATATAAAAAATGCCTAAAACTACTTATAAATATGCTGAAACAACTATTATTAAAGATAATTCGTGTGTTTTAAGTGATGCGTTAAACGCCATGCGTATTGGTGGCAGCGTGTTGATTAGCGAAGAATATGTGCCACCATGGGCGGTGGCGATTCCTGTTGCAGCCAAGCTGGGTAGTTTATTAAATGTCGCTTCAAATGTGCAAGTAGTGGCTTTTCATTACGTAAAGCGCGGGTTTATTGAGTTGATTCCTGCAGCGGGCAAGCCATTGATGATAGAGGCAGGTGAAATGGCGATTTGCTTTGGTGGCGCGGCACACCAAATAGCGCAACATGCTAATCAGCCCGCCGTATCTGTAGAAACTATTCTCATGCAAGGCAACAATCCGTTTAAGCCAGATGCAAGTAATAAAGCGCGCAGCACAGCTGTTATTTGCGGCGTTTTTATGATGCACAATGTCGCGCTTAATCCCATGTTTTCTGCATTGCCACCGATTTTGCACGTATCAGCATCGCAAGCCAGCGCATTGCACCATTTGCCCGATGTCTTGAACTGGATAGGGCGCGAGATTGAGCAAAAAATACCATGCACTTTTGTGATTGAGCGGCTATTAGAGCTCCTTTGTGCGGAAGTTTTAAGGTCACATTTAGCGCATGTAACGCCTGAATCGACTTGGTTTAATGCGGTGAGTGACCCTATTGTCGGGCGGGCGATGTCTATCATCCATTCAAATCCAAATGCAGATTGGACCGTGAATCGCTTGGCGCAACAGGTGGCGATGTCACCATCGCGATTTGCAGCGCGATTTGCAGCGGCACTAGGTGATAGCCCAATGGCGTATATCACCAAATGGCGCATGAATTTAGCAGGGCGAATGCTCAATGAAACGCAACAAGGGGTTGGCAAAATCGCAGGGCACTTGGGCTATGAAAACGTAGCCGCATTTGGCAGAACATTTAAGCGGCATTTAGGTGTGCCGCCAGCGGCTTGGCGTAATCGATATAAGGCCAAGTAAAATTGAGGCTTTGCATTTGCTAAGCACTAATCTGCATAACAATGCCCTAACACTATCGTTTATAATGCCAGCATGACGCATACTCCAGCTTATATCATTAATGGCAGTTTTAGCCAGCAAATCACCCCGTTAGACCGTGGTTTTGCATATGGCGATGGCGTTTTCCGTACGATGATGATGCGTAGCGGTCTGCCTGTCGATTGGCCCTTGCATTATCAAAAACTCGTGGCTGATTGCGCTGCAATTGGTATTGTTTGCCCTAATGCAGAATTGCTCATGAGTGATTTTCAGCAATTATTCACGATTGAAGAAATTGAAGAGAATCGAGTTGGTGTTGCTAAAATCATCATCACCAGGGGAGAGGGAGAGCGAGGCTACAAGCCACCGGCAGTCACGACGCCGACACGGGTGGTGATTAAATCTGCCTTGCCGCAATACGCCAGTAACAATGATGAAAATGGCGTGTATTTACATCTTTGTGAAACGCGATTGGCGACACAAACCAAATTGGCAGGGGTGAAGCACTTGAATCGCCTTGAAAACGTGCTGGCACGCATGGAATGGCGCGATGATGCAATCTTTGATGGTTTGCTGTTGGACCAACAAAATAACGTAATTGAATGCACCATGAGTAATGTCTTTGCGCGGTTTGGTACACAACTGATCACGCCAGATTTAACGCATTGCGGTGTAGCTGGGGTCACTCGGCAGCGCATTATTGGGCTTGCACAAGTGTTGAATTTGCAGATTGAGGTTGCTTCATTACCCTTAAAACGATTATTGGAAGCAGATGAATTGCTGATTTGTAATAGTTTATTTGGTGTATTTCAAGTGACCAAGCTCATCGATATCGTTTGGCAACCGCAACCGCTAGCCAATACGCTCAGGAGTTTGCTCAGTTACCGGTAATTGAGCACTTAACTAAAACTTACCGATGATCAAATTAATAAAAAAACTATGGTTACTTGGCATTGTTAGCTTACTCATGGCAGGGGCTTGGCTTGCCTATTACGCAGTAACCCCGTTAAATCTGCAGCCCAGTAGTCAAGAAATCGTTATTCAGCCAAAAAGCAGCTTGAAAAGCATTGCGAATCAATTAGTGAAGCAAGGTGTCATTAGTGAACCATGGCGCTTTATTCTGTTAGCTAAATTACTGAACAAAGAACCTATGCTGCAGGCGGGAAATTACACGCTGAATAAAAATGTATCGCCTTATCAGCTATTACTTTCACTGAACAATGGCAAAACAACACAGGGGAGCATTACTTTTATTGAAGGCAAAACCTTTGCACAAATGCGTGAAAAAATAAATAAAAATGATGCGTTAAAACAAACAATTACAGAGTTATCTGAATCTGAAATATTAAAATTAATGAGTTCAAATACTGCAACTCCAAATTACAGCAAGTTGGAAGGTTTGTTTTTTCCAGATACCTTTTACTTTGACCGCAATACCGAAGATACCGTTATTTTGAAGCGGAGTTATGATGCGATGCAAAACAAGCTCTCAAAGGCTTGGGAAAACCGCGACCCCAAACTGCCCTATAAAAATAGTTACGAAGCCTTAATCATGGCTTCGATCGTAGAAAAGGAAACGGGGAAAGCCAGTGAACGACCGATGATTGCGGGAGTGTTTCTTAATCGCTTGCGAATTGGTATGCGTTTGCAGACCGACCCAACCGTAATTTACGGCATGGGTGCTGAATACAAAGGCAATATTCGTAAAAAAGATCTATTGGCTGATACTCCCTATAACACTTACACTCGCGATGGGCTACCACCAACACCCATTGCTATGCCTGGCTTAGCTTCTATCGAGGCGGCATTGCATCCTGCAGATACTAAGGCACTTTATTTTGTCGGCAAGGGTGATGGTAGTCATGCGTTTAGCAATAATTTACAAGATCATAACCGTGCAGTTGTGAAATATCAGTTAAAAAAGTAGAGCCATAAGATAACGATGATAGGAAAATTTATTACTCTAGAAGGCATGGATGGCGCAGGGAAAAGCACGCATATTGCCAACATCGTGGAGGCGTTGCAATCTCGCGGGCATGAGGTGGTTTCTACGCGGGAACCAGGTGGCACGGCCTTGGGTGAGCGCTTGCGTGAACTGTTGTTACATGAAGCTATGCATGCTGAAACGGAGACGTTGCTCATGTTTGCTGCTAGACGCGAACACATTGCCCAAGTGATTTTGCCAGCGTTAGCAAGAGGCGCGTATGTGCTGTCAGACCGGTTTACAGATGCGACTTATGCCTATCAGGCTGGGGCAAAAGGGGTGGATGTGGCAAAGATTCGCCTGTTAGAGCAATGGGTGCATGGTGATTTGCAGCCTGATATGACGTTGTTGTTTGATGTGCCTGTCGAAGTTAGTCTGCAACGGCTTGCCAACGCAAGAGAGCCCGATAAATTTGAGCGGGAAAACGCAAATTTTTTTACTAAAATACGCAATATTTACTTGCAGCGTGCGCAAGAAAACCCTGGCCGATTTCGAGTTATTGATGCCAACCAGCCATTAGAAATAGTTAAACAGTTGGTTTTAGAATCAATTTCAACACTATGATTTTAAATAATAAATTATATCCTTGGCAGACCGCAATATGGCAGCATCTTTATCAAAACCGAGACCATTTACCGCATGCAATTTTGTTGCATGGGCGAGCAGGTATTGGCAAATACGACTTCGCGCGTTATTTCAGCCAATCTCTTTTATGCACAAATAGTAATCAACAATCGCACGCTTGCGGTCAATGCCCCAGTTGCCATTGGTTTAAGGAAGAGAGTCACCCTGATTTTCGTTTATTGAGCCCTGAACAAGAGATGGAGTCAGATGAAGAGGGGGTGTCTGTCAAAAAAACCAAGAAAAAAACACAAATTTCCGTTTTGCAAATTCGCGACCTAAGCAGTTTTTTAAGTTTATCTAGCCACCATAGCGGTGGTTCACGCGTTGTATTGATTCATCCTGCGGAGGCGCTTAATTTAGCTTCAGCGAATGCCTTATTGAAAATGTTAGAAGAACCAGCGCCTGGTGTGGTGTTTATTTTAGTGGCGCATCAGTTGCAACGCTTATTACCTACCATTATTAGCCGCTGTCAAAAAGTTTGTATGCCGATGCCCACTGAAACACAATCGCTGGATTGGTTAAGTGAGCAGGGTGTCAAAAGCGCATCTGAGCAATTAGCCTATTCTGACGGCTCTCCCATTAAGGTTTATCAAGAACAATCACAATTTACCCAACTGGCTGAGGGTTGGCGTCAATTAGCTTTAGGTAATCAACTTCAGCCACATATTGCCGCGCCAATGTTAATCGCAAATTCGGTAGAGACTGGTATTATTACATTGCAAAAGTGGATGTATGATATTGTAATGATGCGGCTAGCCAAGCAAGTTCGTTATCACGTTAGCAATGCAGGTGCTTTGCAAGCGCTGGCGGACAAGGTAAACTTGAGTCGGCTATTTCAATTACAAAAGAAAGTGGATGAAATTCGTAGGCTTGCTTTACATCCCCTCAACCATGAATTGCAAATTGAAAGCTTACTCATTGATTACACAAGAGTATTTACCAATAAATAGACGATAGCTGTTCGGTATTCGCAATATTTTCAATAGAGATTAGGCATGGCTGAAGATACCCAAAACGAATTTAAAAATACCAGCACCCCAAAACCTGGGGTACTCTCACTCGCCATTAAAGAAAAAGCAGCGCTATATGCAGCCTATATGCCTTTTCTAAAAGGCGGAGGATTATTTATTCCCACCAGCAAACCATTTGCTATTGGCGAAGAAGTCTTTATGCTTTTAAGTTTAGTCGATGAACCAATGAAGTTAAGGGTCATGGGGCATGTCGTTTGGGTAACACCGACTTCTCAAGCAGGTAAACCTCAAGGAATAGGGGTTCAATTCAGTGAAAAAGATGGCGGTATAGAAGCTAAAAATAAGATTGAAGGTTTGCTGGCAGGAGCGCTTAAATCATCACGTCCAACTCATACCATGTAAATGAATATAATGGTGCTTTAAAATATTGCGATGCTTGTAGATTCTCACTGCCACCTTAATTTCCCTGAACTTCTTGACAACTTACCCGCCATAAAACAGGCCATGCAAGACAATCAAGTAGGGCATGCCTTGTGCATTTCTGTGACGCTGCCAGATTTTCCACAAGTGCTAGCTCTGGCTGTATCTAATCGCAACTTTTATGCTTCAGTAGGAGTGCACCCTGATTATGAAAATATAGTCGAACCTAGCGTAGATGAACTGGTATTACTTGCCAATCATCCTAAAGTTATCGCTATCGGTGAAACTGGCTTAGACTATTTCAGGTTGACTGGCGATTTAGATTGGCAGCGCAACCGTTTTCGTACACATATTAAGGCTGCGATTGCATGCGGTAAGCCATTGGTGATTCACACACGAAATGCCGCAGAAGATACGCTACGCATCATGCGGGAAGAGCAAGCGCAACGAGTAGGCGGTGTTATGCATTGTTTTACTGAAAGTTTAGAGGTTGCATTACAAGCGATAGAACTTGGTTTTTATATTTCTTTTTCAGGCATTGTGACGTTTAAAAATGCATTATCTATCAAAGAAGTTGCAAAAAACATCCCTTTGGACCGCATCTTAGTAGAAACAGATTCGCCTTATCTGGCCCCTATGCCTTATCGAGGAAAAACTAATCAACCTGGCTATGTAAAATATGTGGCTAAAGAAATCGCAAAGCTGCGTGGCATCTCTTTTGATGAAGTTTCAGCCACAACCACAGAGAACTTTTTTCGTTTATTTAAGCATGCAGATGCTTACTCATGATAATTATTCACGTTAACGCTCAAAAGGGTGCAGAGTGCAATTAACCATGTTGGGGGTGGGTTCCAGCGCGGGCACGCCGATGTTAGGCTGTAATTGTGACACATGCACCTCAACCAACCCACGTAATCAACGTACGCGCTGCTCTAGCGCTGTGAAACTCAATAATGGTAAGGTATTACTCATCGACACTGGGCCAGATTTGCGTCAACAAGCCCTCAGAGAGCGGCTCATGCGTGTCGATGCGGTGCTCTATACGCATACACATGCTGACCATTTACATGGTATTGATGAATTGCGTAGTTTTTGTCAAATTCAACGCAGCCAAATACCGTTGTACGGCAGCCATGCAACGGTGGCACATATTGCTGATAAATTTGGTTATACTTTGCGTGAGCCTAGTGATTATTGGGATTTACCCGTGCTTAAGGCCAATACAATTACTGCACCTTTTGAACTTTTCAATCAATTAATTACACCAATACCACTCAAGCACGGGAGTATTGATATTTATGGTTATCGTATTGGTGATATTGCCTACCTGACTGATGTATCGGCAATTCCAGAAAGCTCCATCGCATTACTACAAAATTTGAAAGTACTGTTGTTAGATTGCCTTCGTTACACTACGCATTTTACTCATATTAATTTGGAACAAAGTCTGCAATACGCTGGTCTTATTGATGCAAAAACCACCTATTTAATACACATGACACATGAGCTTGAATATGAAACGCTAAGCTCACAGCTACCTGCTAATGTATTGGTTGGTTACGATGGGCTAACAATTACCGTTGATTGAGTCGGCGAATACGGCAATTGATGCGTTACAGCGTAGGGTAAGTTATACTGCTAGCGTTATTAGCAGCTTGAATACGGGTGCAGTGACAATATATATTTGGAGATTTAAGTAATGCATATGAACATGAAGAAAATAGCTTTAAGTACAAGTTTGATCGCTGCGACTTTTTTGACAGCTTCTATTAGTTTAGCTCAAGCTGAGCAACCCGTTAAAACCACCAGTAAAGCGCCAGTGAAAGTTTCTTATACGGAAGACCAATTTTTAACTGCCTTTAGCGGGAAAATGAAAAATGTGGTTGTGAGTAAATTGGGGAATCCAGCTAAAAAAGAAATGTCAGTGAAGCCTGCAGGGGCAAGTGGCTTTTTAGGGAAAGTTGGCGCAGATGAGAAAAACTCTAAACGCGTCAATGTGGAAATGTGGTACTACAAAAATCTTGTGAATTATGATCCAAAAAATAAATACAAAGAAACAGAAATCACATTCGTTAATGACAAAGTGATGAACATCGCATTTTTCAATAATCGATAGTGGGTTAAGCAATAGGCCGGGTGAGATACTCGGCCTATTGTTGTCCTATTTACTTCGTATAATGTATATTATGTAAAATTAACAATGTGGGCAGCATAGGTTATACTCACTTGAGTAAATTTAATCTAAAAATCATATAACCTCCAACTTCATCGCAAAAATTGCTGGCTACAATATTGAATTCAACTTTCATTATTTAAACCAAAATTTCTTAATTAAATAATCCAGACTTAATTTACCTGCACCACCAAACAATAATGGTAAAAACATGACGATGTAAATCAACGGTAATTTATAGTTACCGAAGCCATCTTCCTCTTTATCGACAATTCGATAACCTTTTACTAGGTCTGCAATTGAGTTTATATGCTCTGGCCAATGTACGGATGCAATCGCTACAACAGTCAGAATAATCAGTGAAATCGAAAAGAAACGCGTTGCAAAGCCTAAGACCAATGCAAATGCTCCGATAATTTCAAAGCCAGTGGCGATGTCCCAACTTAACTCTGGAGGTAATAGATTGAACGGGAATGGAAAAGTTAAATCAGCAAACCAATTAGTGCCGTGCAGTTTTTCAAAACCTGATTCACCAAATTCCCACGCAAGCATGAATCGTAAAATAAGTGGTGGAATGCTTTTTGAATAGGCGTCGAGGTGCTGAATCACTTGGTTGTATAGGTTTTTACTCGTTGACACTAGGCATTGGTAAAGCATTTGGTTTCCCCTGATGGTTGGCTCGTGCTCGTTAGTCGTTGGAATTTAAGAATACTTACACCGCGTTAAATAACTTCATTTCAATTAATCATTTCAATGCAGGTAAAATTACAGCCTTATTTTAACTTGATTTTATCAGCGTGTTTGGGTTGACGGTTTTAGTGGTTTTAGCCTGCTTTTTATAATAAATTCTGATGCTTAGCAGCACCGCTAAAATGATTGCGTAAAGCAATGGTTCACGAATATCTTTTTTAACCAGCCACCAAAAATGTACAACCGCCAATAATGCGATGACATACACAAGCTGGTGAAGTTGCTTCCAATGGCTTCCCATGCGCTTCATCATGGCATTGTTGGAGGTAATCGCCAGCGGAATCGTTAAGACGAATGCTGCAAAACCAACCAGAATGCGCGGGTGTTTAGCAATATCTTTGGTGATGTCCAGCCAATCAAAAGCGAAATCCAGCCACAGGTATATGGTGATGTGCAGGCAAACATAAAAGAACATGAATAAACCTAGCATACGGCGCAATTGTATTTGCCAGGCACGGCCAGTAATCAGCCTGATAGGCGTTAGTGTTAAAGTCGCGAGCAATATAAATAGCGCCCAATAACCTGTAGAGCGTTCTAGAAATTCAATCGGATTGGCTGATAAATCTTCATGAAAACCCAGCCAAATTAAACGGGCAAGCGGTATTAAGCAACACAAAAAAGTGAATATTTTCAGGTTGGCTATCTGTGATTTAGTGGGTGTT
This sequence comes from Methylotenera sp., assembly GCA_049643685.1. Classification (GTDB taxonomy): domain Bacteria; phylum Pseudomonadota; class Gammaproteobacteria; order Burkholderiales; family Methylophilaceae; genus Methylotenera. The sequence goes on along the minus strand of JBARQL010000003.1, from coordinate 60,042 downwards.
TTTTTAAAAAAACTTAACATGATAGTTACTGCCTTTAAATTTATTTCTGCTCAGTCAATAAATGCGCGCGTGATGCAAAAAAGTTAATTCGAGCGCCAAAAACCTACGAGAGAAAAACATTGCCCTGCGAGCCTTTATATATAAGGCTTCCAGAGCATCGAAATAAGATGACCTGTTAAAAAGCCTTTTTAATAATGAATAGGTGCATTAAAAATGCTTGTGCAAATCCATGCCCGCATACATCTGCCCTACTTGCTCGGCATAACCATTAAACATTTGTGTTTTAATTCGCCCTGCAAACAAACCGCCACCAATTCGCTTTTCTGATGATTGCGACCAGCGTGGGTGTTCTACATTAGGGTTCACATTGGCATAAAAACCATATTCACTTGGCCCGGCTTTCATCCAGCTAGAAATTGGCATTTTCTCAGTAAACCGAATTTTGACGATTGATTTCGCCCCTTTAAAACCGTATTTCCATGGTGTGACCAAACGCATCGGCGCACCATTTTGATTAGGTAATTGCTCGCCGTATAAGCCCACCGCCATGATTGTGAGCGGATTCATGGCTTCATCCATGCGCAAACCTTCGGTGTAAGGCCAGTCAAGCACTTGGATATTCTGCCCAGGCATTTGTTGTTTATCATCCAGCGAAATGAATTCTACATATTTTGCATTAGCGGTCGGTTCAGCCCATTTAATGAGTTGTGCAAGTGGCAAACCAATCCAGGGAATCACCATCGACCAGCCTTCCACACAGCGCATACGATAAATGCGCTCTTCTAGCGGGGCCAGTTTATAAATCTCTTCGATACTGATGGTTTTATTTTTTTTGACTTCACCTTCAATACTTACTGTCCACGGGTGCGGTTTGAAAAGTTTAGCGTTGATCGCAGGTTCATTTTTATCGGTGCCGAATTCATAAAAATTGTTATAGGTCGTTACATCCTCATAGGCGGTGAGCTTTTCACCGGCGCCATAGGCTGTTTTGGTAAAGTTGGTAATTTTTTGCCGAGCGCCAAAAGTGGTTGCCTTAATAATTGCTGGCGCATTCGCCCGTCCGACTAATCTACCTGCACCTTCTGTCGTGCCCGAGCTTACGGTGGCGGCCTGGAGGGAGTTGCTTAGCATTGCAACGGAACCAGCCATTAAGCCAAAACCTGCTTTTTGAATAAACGCACGACGGTTATCAAACACGTCTTTAGGGGTAATGTCTGAAGGAATAATGTCAGATTTTGTTTGTATGATCATTGCAGCCGCCTATCAAATAGCATGAAAAAGAATCGTTCTTGGCACTTAGTCGCCTCAATTGAGCAAAGCTTACAAAGGTTTTTTAAATATTTATTTCACTGAAACTGAACCTATCTTTGATTGGCATGTGCTGCAAGCCCCTGTTTACAAAGCTCGCAGTGCAATATATTTGGCGTATGAATAATGAGCTTTAGTTCATATATTCTGCTGACAAGGCTCCTGTGGTCTTTGTCCAGGCAATTGATGGGAACATTAACGCTAAATTAATCCCTTTGTTTCCTGATCAATTTCTGCCTCTAACGCACTATCATGCGTATCTTTTGCAATGGATTTTGAATATTCAATTAAGGCTTTAGCGGCCTCTTTTTCACCCCTGGCTATTTTTACCGTCGCTAACACGCAGCTGCCTTTCGCTTCGTAGTAAGCACCACCCTGTTCTTTTGCAAATTTAATGATTTTATTCAGTGTATTTTCTGCACTCACATAGTTTTTGGTCAGGGCATAATAACGTCCTAGTTCGATGCCTGAATGGGCATATTGATCTAAAGTGCCTGCCGTATCGTGCATGAGATAGGCTTTAATCTGATACTCTAAGGCTGCATCATGCTGGTTCATATTGTGATAAGTGAGTGCGATTTTCTCGTAACTTTCCCCACGCTCATTGTCATTGGCTGCCAATTTGCTGCCTAAGCTGTATTGCGCTAAGGCTTGCTGGTACTGCTTATTTTCGGCATGAACATTACCAATGGCATTATAGCTGGCGCGTTCATACGCATTATTTTTCGCTGCTTTTGCATGCGATGCGGCTTGCTGATAACTTGCAATCGCCGGCTCAAATTGTTTGTTGGAATGGTAAGTGCGACCCATCATAAAAGAAGCAATAGCTTTTTCTCCGGCATCTGTCGTGAGTAGATCGGCCAATTTAAATGCAGTTAAAGCCCCATTGAAATCTTCCTTAGCGGCTAATCCACGGCCTTGGCACAACAAAATTTCTTTATCATTTTTATTTTTACTCAATGCCTTACTAGCAATAGTTAATGCAGATTCTACATCACCTTTTTCTAGTGCCTGATTACATGAAGCCGCATCTGAACTCATTGCAACCGCATGATTGAATAACAAGCAGTTCAAACATAAGGCCAGAAATGTGGTCGCTGCACTTTTTTTAAGTTTCATTACTATTCCAATAGGATTAAATTTATTCATCTTGTCATTCCAGGCTGCTTAATATCTAGCATGCTGCAACTAGGTTGATAGGACTGCTGCAAGAAATTCAAGTTCCAACATTGATTATTTTTTAGCCATAAGCTCAAGCCAAGAGTTCAAGCAAGCCCGATTCATCCAAAATTAGCAATCCCAGTTCTTGGGCTTTATCAAGCTTACTTCCTGCATCACTACCCGCGATGACATAATCTGTTTTTTTAGAAACGCTGCCTGACGCCTTGCCGCCGGCGGCTTCTATCATTTCTTTTGCGCGTTCTCGTGACAGGTTTGGTAATGTGCCTGTCAATACGAAAGCTTTACCGACTAAATGCCCTGTGGCAATTTGCTTGCCATCAGTCTCAGGCCAAGTGATGCCCGCGTCTAGCAAGGCTTTAATCACCTCTTGGTTATGTTGCTCCCCCAAAAAGTTGGTGATTGACTCGGCCACCACCGGGCCAACATCGTTGACCTTCAATAAATCTTCCGTACCGGCCGACATTAAAGCAGGCAAATTGCCAAAATGTTTGGCTAAATCTTTTGCGGTAGATTCACCAACATTGCGCATGCCAAGTGCGTAAATAAATCGCGCAAGTGTGGTAGTTTTACTCTTTTGCAAGGCATCTAAGATGTTTTGCGCTGATTTAGTCGCCATGCGGTCCAACTGACTAAGTGTGCTTAAGTCTAAGGTATAGATGTCCGCCATGCGATGCACTAACTTGGCTTCCACCAGTTGGTCAACTAACTTCTCGCCCAAACCTTCAATATCCATCGCTCGGCGCGATGCGAAATGAATGATGGCTTGTTTGCGTTGTGCTGGACAAAATAAACCGCCCGTACAGCGTGCAACAGCTTCATCGGTCTGTTTTAAAATGTGTGACCCACATTCAGGACAAACCGTGGGCATGACAAACTTGCGTGCGTGAGCGGGACGTTTTTCTAACACCACATTCACCACTTCGGGAATCACATCCCCTGCCCTGCGCACGCTGACGGTGTCGCCAATATGCACATCCTTACGTCTAATTTCATCTTCATTGTGTAAGGTCGCATTGGTGACGGTAACGCCGCCTACAAACACAGGCGCTAATCTTGCGACGGGAGTAATCGCGCCAGTGCGTCCCACTTGCACGGTAATATCTTCTACGAGGGTGAGTGCTTCTTGCGCAGGAAACTTATGGGCGATTGCCCAGCGCGGTGCGCGCGAAACAAAACCAAGCTCATTTTGCTGGTTAAATTGATTCACTTTATAGACCACACCATCAATATCATACGGTAATTTGGAACGCGCCAAACCTATTTGTTTGTAATAGGCCAGCAAACCCGTTAAGCCATTGACTAAGCTACGTTCACGACTGACTGGAAAATATAAACCCGCTAAATAGTCCATCGCCATGCTGTGACTGTAAATTGCCGGCACGCCTTCAGCTGCCCCTAAGCCATAGGCAAAGAAACTCAGCGGCCGTGTTGCCGTTATTTTGGCATCTAATTGACGCAAACTACCCGCCGCTGCATTACGTGGATTGGCGAATAATTTCTCACCATGGCTGAGTTGAACTTGATTGAGTTTTTCAAAGTCACGTTTGAACATCAGCACTTCGCCACGGACTTCTAGTAATTTTGGCGGAGTCGAGCAATCTAAACGTATTGGAATTGTATGCAGAGTGCGTAAGTTATGCGTGACGTCCTCACCCGTATAGCCGTCGCCACGCGTGGCACCTTGTATAAAAATACCGTGTTCATACGTGAGCGTGATTGCCAAACCATCAAATTTTGGCTCGACGGCATACTCAATCTCCTGCAGCCCAAGCGCTTCACGGATACGCTTATCAAAGGCTTCGACCTCTTGGTCTTCAAAGGCATTGTTAAGTGACAACATGGCTTGCCGGTGAGTAATACTATTGAACGCATTGGTAGCGACGCCGCTTACGCGCTGTGTGGGGGAATCTGGGGTAATTAGATGCGGGTGTAACGCTTCTAAATCTTGTAATTCACGATAGCATATATCGTATTCGCTATCTGGCACAGAAGGCGCATCCTGTACGTAGTATTCATAATCATACCGTGCTATCAGTTTACGCAAAGCCAGTACGCGCTGCTCAGGGCTCTCTAGCATTGTTATAAATTTAGCTTGATGAAGTGGTTTAGATTATTTTTAAGAATTATTATATTTAAGAGAATAAACGAATCGCATTGTCGGAGCCTGGAATGATGCCACGCACTAGCATGGTGGCATGAATGACTTTGAGCTGCTGACGTATTTTCTCGACCTGAATATCCCCTAATACTTTGTTGTTATCATCGACTAAAGTCGCATGTAGCGCAATTTCCATTTGTTTAGCAACATCCACCATCTTGTTAAAAGCTTCAGCACAGTGCTGAACATGCGGGATATCCAATTGGAAAGTAATACCTTTTACCACTGAATTTCTTAACATTTCCCGATTGAAAGGGAAGTTATCACGATTAAACATGACAAAAGACACTTTGCCGTCTTCATTCAAAAATTTAAATGAGCCGTCTGATGAAAGTGTGAAGCCTTGCGCTTCGGCTAAGCCTTTTAATTTGGTGCCTGTAAACGCCCCACTATCACCATGAACCAGATGAAAACCGATGGTTTTATCTACTTCAATGCAGAAGGTATCTAACGCGGTTGCCGTGGTAAGCGCGTCCCCTGTACTTTGCCACTCAACATGCGCATTGAGATCCTTACCTAAGGTTTCGACGGCTAACTGAAAGCGATTCAATAAATTACGTGAAACTGCCCCAGCCCGATCAGCCAATTGCATACTACAAGCAATTTTAGAGACTAGCTGATTTGCTGGAGATTCTTTGAGTAAAGTCCAGACAGGGTTTTCTGTTTGATTCGAAGCCAGTCCGTGAGCAGATAGTGTATGTACGAAAACTGGTTTATCGTACCCATCAAACAAGCCGACCAAAGATTTAACGAGCTTACTGGTCGGAGCCTCTGTTGCTAGGTGCAATATCGCTGTTAAGTCCATCTGCGCTTGTAGCATGGCAGGCAAGCCCACTGGTTTTTCAACATTTTCCTGAGCACTCGTTGAGGTAGAAAGATTACCTGAATCCTGTTGTTCAGATTTACTGACATCAGGAACTTTTGTTGACTGACTGGCTCCAGCGACTCTGCTGGTTTGGCCAAAGGCAACGTCAAATATCGCTTTGATATCACCGTGCTGTGCTGGTTTTTCGCTTGTATTTGAGAGCGGATTTTGATTACTATTGTCAGGTTCAGTTTTGCCTGAACTTAAATAATGAGGATTTAATTTGCTTGGGTTTAATTTACCAGGATTTGAGCTTTTTAGCGCACTCGTCAGTTGTGAATAGGCCTCATTAATGGAGACATCATCCGGTAGCATGTTGTCTGGCGAGGGACCTGTTCCTTGGTGTGTTATATAAGGTTCTGTGGTTTGATTCGCAGACGTGTTTTTCTTATTTTTAGCCGTAAAATCTTCAACAATCGTATCTTCAAAACCATGTTTAAGTTGATCAACATCGATGCTGGGGTCATCCAGTAAAGCATCTTTTTGTAAGGGCAGAAAGTTTTTATCGACTTGTTGATTAAACTGCTGTTCCTGCCACCAATTGTATGCAAGCACCGCAGCAATAATCGACACACCAATAACGATTAATGAAATATATAAATTACTCATTTAAGTTAGCTTCCAATAATTTTTTTAGTATTTAACTTTAGATACCATATCAATTTGATATTTAAGATGTTTAACTTTAAATTTTTAACCGTGAATATTGACTGCTTCTGCTATTTTTATAGCGGCTTCCATGTCTACATCTACAATACGTGAAACACCAGATTCCTGCATGGTAACACCGATTAATTGCTGTGCCATTTCCATGGTTATTTTATTATGACTTACATATAAAAACTGCGTTTTTTCAGACATTTTTTTCACCATCGCGCAAAAACGTTCGGTATTGCTGTCATCTAACGGTGCATCTACTTCATCCATCAAGCAAAATGGCGCAGGATTTAATCTAAATAGGGCAAACACAAGCGCTAACGCCGTGAGTGCTTTCTCACCGCCAGATAACAAATGTATGGTGCTATTTTTTTTGCCTGGTGGCTGTGCGAATACGAGCATGCCAGTATCTAAAATCTCTTCGCCTAATAGCTCCAGCCTTGCTTGACCACCACCGAATAAGGTTGAAAATAATTCGCCAAAGTGACGGTTGGCCTCATCAAAGGTGGCTTGCAGGCGCCCTCTTGTTTCTTTATCGATCTTGCGTATAGCATCTTCCAGCGTCTCACTGGCTTCATGTAAATCTTTGCATTGACTATCTAAATACTGTTTACGCGTTTGCTCGGTTTCCAGTTCTTGTATCGCCGCTAAGTTTACCGCGCCAAGTACCTCTATATCGTTCGCAAGTTTATCGCGCTTTCGCTCCAAATCAACAACTTTAAGCTTATCTTCACCCGTATTACTCATCTGCGTTTCTAAATGTTCAGTCAGTTGTGCTTCGCTTAAACTAGCTGATGCGCTGGCGGTCGCCAGCTCAGCTTGGCATTGCTCAAAATATAAACGTGCTTCTTGTTCGGCTAATCGGCTTGCTTCCAACTGATCCCGTAATGGATGCAGTATTTGTTCATTTTGCATGCGTGAACGCTCTTGCTGTAATAACGCTTGCTCGCATTCGCCCATGGTATTTCGCGCTGCCGCCAACGCTTGTTCGCGAAGTTGTTTATGATCAAGCGCAGCTTCTAAATTAGCTTTTAAAGCCTCCATTTTGGTGGTAGTTAACGTCGTTTCCAGTTCGTCACTGCGAAATTTAAGGTTGGTATTTTCTTCAAGTAACTGTTTAAGTTTATTATTTAATTCATTGATATTATTATTATTTAATTTTATGTTAAAGCTTTTTTCTTGATAGGTTCGCTCCATTACCTGCAACAGATTCCGCGCTTCGTTAAAGCTTAATTCAGCCTGTTTCTTTGTTTCATCAGCAATGCTTTTTGTATTTTGTAACTGCACCAAACTTAGCGTAATTTCACTCACCAATTGTTCTTTTTGCGCGGTTTCCACTTTTAATTGCTTGATTTTTTCATCCGCTAGCGCGCAATCATGCTGTAAAGTTTTTTGACGTTGTAATGTGTTTAATTGGGTTTGTTTAAGTTGCTGGAGTGATAAATTGAGCTGGTGCGCTTGTTGCGTTGCGATTCTTAATTGTTGACTATGCAGTTGTTGCTCCGTTCTCAGTGCTTGCAAGCCAAGTTCTAATGTTAAAACTTGCTCGTACGTCTCCGCTAAACTCTGCTGTAAATCTGGTAGTTGTTGTTGTATTGTCTCAATCTGCGCTTGCCTTTCAAGTACGCCGTGCAGCAACGATTGTGCGCCAAAATAAGTCACACTATGCTTGGTGTAAATGTCGCCCTGCTTGTTCACCAAATACTCACCGATTGCCAGTTTTTGACACGCGCTATGAACATCTGCGCCCTCCTCAAGCCATTGCGCCCCGGTCAGCCAATCTTGTAAAACCGCCTGCTGGCTAGGTTCGATTTTCTCAATTAAGGCATATAAGGAATTTTTATGCGGAACGGTATCGTTTAAAGTAGATGCGGTCGCCAGCGCAAGTGTTAGCGCACTTGGTGAGCGTGATTCTACATTCAATTGCACTGTTGTAATCGCATTCAGCTTGGCACCCAAAGCCGCTTCTAAAGCCGTTTCCCAGCCTTTTTTAATGCTAATCCCTTGCCAGATTCTTGCGTTATTTTCTAAACCTGCATTTTTCAACCAAGTGCTTAACGCAGCTTCATTGTTGCCATTTTTCATGGTCTGTTGAATTTTAACTAATGAGCCCAGCTCGGCTTCCAGCACACTGAGTTCGCGTTGCTTAATCGTATGCAAATCGCGCTGTGCTTTAAGGGTTTGCGCCAGCGTTTGTTCCTTTTGCACCGTTTCAGTCGCAAGTTTTTCTAATGCGGTCACTTCAGCCTCCGCATTGGTCAGTAGCTTTTGTTTTTCTAGCACAGTATCATCTGAAGTCAACTGCAAGCCACTCAAGCTTTGTTGCAGGCGTTGTAAATGCGTATTTGTTTCAGCGGCAGTGCGGGCAACATGCCCAATATTGGCTTGCTCCAGGCGCAAACGCTGTTCTGCGTTCTGCAAAGCCATTTGGCTTGCATTCAAGGTGGCGAGTGCGGTTTGATAGTGCTGAGATAGTGCTGGTACCGCCTCTCTCGCCACCGTGATGGCTTGCTCAGCTTCGGCGAAATCTGTGTTAGCCACTAGCAGATCAGCCTCTGCGCTCACTAAGGCACTTTCAAAGTCACTGCGTTGAGCGTTATTTTTTTCAAGCTGTGTGCTCAATTGTTGCAATTGTAATTGCATGCGCTCGCGGGCATCGGCGGTATTTTTAACTTGATTTTCAAGATTGGAAACTTCTGCATTGGCTTCGTAATAGCTCGCTTGCGCCTGATTCACGGCCTCAGTGGCTTTAAAATTCTGTTGCCGTGCCACTTCAAGCGCACTTTCATTACTGCGTAAGTTGGCCATTTGCGCTTCCAACGCATTCACTAGCTTTTCTACATGGCGCTGGGCTTTTTCCCATTGCGCGCTAGCATCACGTTTTTTCAGCAACCATACCTGCCCCTTGGCAATATTAAGTGCCGCCTGTAATGCATGGTATTGTTCGGCCACAACCGCTTGAGATTGCAAACGGGCAATTTGTTTATCCAGTTCACGCAGAATATCCTCTACTCTGGTCAAGTTTTCGCGCGTATCCCGCAAGCGCAACTCGGTTTCTCGACGACGCTCTTTATATTTGCTGATGCCAGCCGCTTCTTCCAGAAAAATGCGCAATTCTTCAGGTTTGGCTTCCACAATGCGGTTGATGGTGTTTTGACCAATGATGGCGTAGGCACGGCCGCCCAAGCCCGTACCTAAAAATAAATCTGCTACATCACGGCGGCGCACCACGGTGTTATTAATGTAGTATGTGGAACCTTTATCCCGCTCGATGATGCGCTTGACAGATATTTCAGCGTACTGGCTCCACTCACCAGACGCGCCGCCCAAACTGTTATCAAAGACCAATTCAACCGATGCGCGCGAGATTGGTTTACGGTTGCCAGAACCATTAAATATTACCGCATCCATGCTGTCTCCGCGCATTTCTTTAGCGGACGATTCGCCAAGCACCCAACGTACCGATTCCATGACATTGGATTTTCCGCAGCCATTCGGCCCCACCACGCCCACGCGTTGACCATGAATGTGCAGTGTTGTTGGATCAACAAACGATTTAAAGCCAGCAAGTTTTAAGTGAGTTAAACGCAAATTAGATGTTTTTATGGTTAAAAATTAAACAGTGTGCCTTAAAAGTTTTGCATAGTTTACAGCATTCAAAAGCACTTATTTTTAGTTAAATATTATATATCTTTACTAGCCCTGCCCTGCGAGCCTTTATTTACAAGGCCCGCAGGGCAGGTTTTTTACTCGGGGCTTATTGTGATCAGTCAATCATATCAAATTGACCGTAAACAAGATTTGAAAATAACACCAAAAATTTAACAACGCAAAAATCTAAACATCATTCTAATTTAACTATATTTTTAAAGCTTATTCGTAAGCTAGTATAATAACTTTTTTTTAGTAAAAACACTCTATGTCTGCACAAACTATTGGCGGAAAACCCACCGCACAACCCACTAAAACTTTGGAAACGTTTGAAAATCCCAATCAAACGCGTGATTTTCATATTCATATGGAAATTCCTGAGTTTACTTGTTTATGTCCAAAAACGGGACAACCTGATTTTGCTGTGATTTATTTGGACTATATTCCAGATACGCTTTGCGTGGAGCTCAAAAGCTTAAAGCTTTATATGTGGTCATTCCGTGATGAAGGCTGTTTTCATGAGGCTGTCACCAACCGCATACTGGATGATTTGGTCGCAGCAACACAACCAAAATTTATGCGCGTTACCGCAAAATTTTATGTGCGTGGCGGCGTATTTACCAATGTGGTCGCTGAGCATCGTCAAGCTGGCTGGCAGCCATTGCCACGTGTTGATTTAACGCAATTTGAAAGTCAATCCAACGTACGAGGTTAGCCTTGCTTTTGCAGAAGCCGTGAATTTAACAAGTTCTTGGCAAAAACCCGCAAAAATCATTGACAAGCACCCTACTCATCTTTATTATGGCGCCTCGCTGACAGCTCAAGTGGTTCACAGTGAGATTGTAGGTATCGGGGGTATAGCTCAGCTGGGAGAGCGCTTGCATGGCATGCAAGAGGTCAGCGGTTCGATCCCGCTTACCTCCACCAAGTACTGTAAATGGCTTTAGAAGTAAGCAGTAAAATGTAGTAAAATACGGGTATTGTTAATCAACAATATTTCTTAGGTCCCCATCGTCTAGAGGCCTAGGACACCTCCCTTTCACGGAGGCGACCGGGGTTCGAATCCCCGTGGGGACGCCATAACTCTCTTAAGTTGTTGATTTTTAATAACTGTACAAGAGAATCACAGAGAATTCATCAAGAAGTGGCCCTGCTGACGATGAGACTCTATTCAAGATTAAAAAAATCAAGACACGGCATTTACTATCTGCGCATTCAGCAAGACGGGGTTGATCGCCGTTGGTCGCTATCTACGCGCGATCCAGAGGTAGCCGCTATCGCGGCCTACAATCTTGGTGCTACAATCGCCCAGATGAAAATCGACCCAACAAAAATTAAAAGCTGGACGCTTGAGAGTGATGGACAAAGTCTCAAAGTCACGACCGAAGATAATGATGATGATAGGAAAAGTGCAATCGAAGCTTTAGTCGCCTACGCTAAAGTAAAAGCCACCTTACCTCCCCCAATTTCGTCATCGGAGCACCCAACAACTCCAGTATCAACAATCAGCTTAGATGCAGCTATTAAAGAGTATGAGTATCATCTAATGAAGTCAAAGCTAGCTGAGAAGTCTAAAAAAATGGCATTATCAACCCTCTCGAATTTGATGAAAAGGCTTGGGAAAGATTTTGATTTATCAAAACTAAACGATGACATCATCGAAACCAAATGGCTAGAACCTAAGCTTGCTGAAGTCGCAGAGACAACGGTTAAGCGGGATTTAAGTTTTATTCGAGCGTTTGTTGCATATGCAGCAGACAAAAAACGCCGTTATTGTCCAGTCCCTCTAAGTCTCACACTAGAAGCAAAAAGCCAGCATTGGTCTTATCTTGATGCAAAAGACCTAGATACCATCTTCTCAAACCTAGATTTATATACGGACAAGCCGTGGCAATTCTGGTTGCCACTCATTGGACTATACACTGGTGCTCGTATCGGTGAGATTGCTAGCCTAAAAACATCTTATTTCTCGGAAAAATTAGGTTTGCAGGTGATGCATATTGAAGGCACAAAGACAGATGCATCACCTCGCGATTTACCTATTCACCCTACCCTAATTCAGCTTGGCTTCTTAGATTATGTTACTTCTAGGCGAAATGCAGGGCATAAGATGGTTTTCGATATCACTCGCAGTGCGCAAAATGGCTGGGGAGCAGCGGCATCAAAATGGTATACGACTTACAAAGCAAAAATTGGCTTAACTGATAAGAAAAAAGTGTTTCATTCCTTCAGACCGACTATTGTCGACCACCTAATGCAGCATGGTTCAGACTTTGAAGCTCGCTGCCAATATGTTGGGCATGATAGTGGTGGTGGCGTGCATAGCAAAATCTACGGAAGAAATGGTGTCAATTTGGAATTAATTCAAAAAGAAGTCATTAATAAAATAGATTGGAAAAAGTATTGCGGTTGGTCACCTAATTTAGTTTCTCTTAAGATACATGCAGACAAACTGCTTAAGTCATCATAGTCAGTTTAAGCTGCAAATACTGTTACAAGCACTTCATTAAGGCCATTGTGATTATCGATAAAAATAAAACAACGAGTACCACATGCATTTTTCTCCATCGTATACATTGTCGTATACGACGGCATTAACAAAAGTTAAAATTTGACTTCTCGATTGCGGTCACTGGCGTACCGTCACTTTCGACCCATAGAGGACAATTAGACTGGGCTAAGGATCTATTGGCCTACATTCTCATCATGTAATATCCTACCAGCTCACACTTCGCCATGATGTGCCCCTGCATCGCCTTTTCTAATGCTGCTTTGGTTGCTGGTTGCAGCATCGGCAGGACAACATCAAGAGCATAGAGTTTATGGAAGTATCTATGACGTCCAATAGATGGACATGGCCCACCATACCCAGTTTTATTCCAACTATTCAGACCATTAAATGTGCCTGCTGGTAATTCTGGAACGCCTAATTTCCCAGCATCTAGGCCTGTTGAGTTGGGTGGAATGTTGTATAACACCCAATGGACCCAAGTCATTTTCGGTGCTGAAGGATCGGGCGCATCAGGATCATCAACGATAAGAACCAGACTTTTTACCCCAGTAGGGATTTCAGACCATGTAAGGGGCGGAGACTGCTCACCTCCTTCACAAGTATACTGGCTTGGGATGTCTGTAAAATGGGAAAAGGCACTTGAACTCAAATTCATGATCATTTACTCCACTCATGCTAAAAGCAGCCGTAAACATATTTTACTCTGATAAGATATCTAATATTGGGGAAGCAGGATAAAAGCCAGCTTCTTTGTCTTTATGAATGAAACGACAATTATTTAGAGGAGCAAATAATAAATGCTAATCGGAGTCCCCAAAGAAATCAAAGTGCGCGAATATAGAGTCGGTTTAGTGCCAGCTAATGTGAGAGAATTGGTGGCGCGTGGTCATGAAGTAATTGTAGAAGCTAGCGCGGGTGATGGGATTGGTGCTAGTGACGAGCAATACCAAATGGCTGGTGCAACCATCATCAAGTCGGCGCAGGAGATATTCGAACACGCAAAGTTGATCATCAAGGTCAAGGAACCTCAAGCCGTCGAACGTAAATGGCTTAGTCCAGGACAGATTCTCTTCACATACCTGCACCTTGCACCAGATCCGGAACAAACTAATGACCTGATTGATTCTGGTGCGACCTGCATTGCCTATGAAACAGTCACTGCCGACGGCGGCGGTTTGCCTTTACTGGCACCAATGTCGGAGGTGGCTGGCAGACTTTCGGTTCAGGCTGGCGCATATTTTCTTGAAAAAACACATGGTGGAATTGGTATGTTGCTGGGTGGTGTGCCTGGGGTAGAGCCAGCAGTAGTGACAGTAATCGGTGGCGGAGTGGTCTGTACACATGCAATTGATGTCGCCCTTGGCATGGGCGCCACAGTGTCGGTGCTGGATCGCAATGTTAATGTCCTACGTAACCTCCGTAGGCAATTCGGTCATCGTCTGAATACCGTTTATTCGACCTCGGACGCGATTGAGCATCACTGCAGTATTGCCGACCTCGTGATTGGTGGAGTGCTGGTTGCTGGTGCCACTGCTCCCAAACTAATCACCCACGACATAGTCAGGGGGATGAGACCAGGAAGCGTGATAGTGGATGTTGCTATAGACCAAGGTGGTTGCTGCGAAACTGCTCGCCCTACCACTCATGATGCACCAACCTATGTGGTCGATGGCGTAATCCATTATTGTGTCGCCAATATGCCAGGTTCCGTGCCACGCACTTCGACTTATGCACTCAATAATGCCACGCTACCTTATGTGCTTGCACTTGCAGACAATGACTTGCAAGCGCTACGCGATGATCGGCATTTTTTGAACGGACTGAACGTGCATCGGGGAAAAGTGACTAATCTGCCTGTAGCTTCCGCGCTGGGACTTGTATTTTATGATCCTGCTACTACGCTGGGACTGCCCAAGAAATTGTGACACCTTTTTTTTGAATAGTGGATAGCTACCCATTTCTAATGGGTCGTTAAATTATTGGCCTCATCATGAGTCCGGGCTTAGGCCGAGACTTGACCCATGCCCACTTAATTACCTTGCGACATAGCCATCATTGTCTTACCTAAGAAATTGCAGTGCTCTATTGCAGACGCTGAAAATCGGAGATTGAGACCCATTTGAGACATTCACTACCCTAAAGATCGTAACTCTTAGATTTAAGGATAGTAAAAACTTCCGTTTGAAGTAACCATAAATCGCTCGCAGGTCTTTGCCATTTGGCAGCGTATACGCCCGCCACCAAAACTATTTTCTGGTCTAAGGTGTATTTTCCAACCCAGCAGCCCAGTTCCTCTGCAAAACCTAACTGTTCAGTGAAACGCAATTCCCTTGTAACCCTGCGATATAGAACATTTTGATCTGCCAGAAATGCTGTCTTCCATCTATGATACTGCTCTTTAATGCCATGAGATTGAACGCCACGTCCAGTCACTACATAATAATCAACAGCAAAAAATGAGCAGATAGCCTCTACATTTCGATTCAATATAGCATCATTATAGCGTTTACGTGCCAACGTAATGTAATGAGAATTATCAAGACTTTCTAAGCGACTCATATCTGCATGAGTGCTTGCAACAAATCATTTTCAATGTCATCAGGGTCTTCTAGACCAATAGACAATCTTATTAAACTGTCACAAATACCACGTTCTGCTCTAAGTCCCGCTGTCAGATCACGGTGAGAAGTTAAAGATGGCTGAGATACTAAACTTTCGACACCACCGAGACTAGGTGCTATTGCGAATAGCCTCAATGCATCTACCATCTTCACCGATGCATATGTATCACCATCAATCAAAATGGAAAGCATTCCTCCAAAACCAGACATTTGGCGCTTTGCTATCTCGTAGCCTCTAAAATTTTCAAGTCCGGGGTAATAGACTTGCTTTATAGCAGGATGATTTTGAAGTGTTAGAGCGACTCTTAACGCTGATGTATTTTGTTTTTTGATTCTTACTTCAAGCGTGCTTAAGCTTCTGGCAAGCAAATGTGCTGTTTCTGGCACCATACACTGACCTAGATTTTTTCTCCATATTCTTAATGGTAACAACATGGCATAGCTTCCTGCTACCATGCCGCCAGTTAGGTCGCTATGGCCTCCCAGATACTTAGTTGCACTATGAATGACAATATCCGCTCCAAGTTTAATTGTTTGCTGATTGACCGGTGTTGCAAAGGTGCTATCTACCGCGACAATTGCATCATACCTATGCGTTAGCTTACAGACTTCGGCAATATCAATAATATGTAACAGAGGATTCGATGGTGTTTCAAAATAAACTAGGCTAAAACCTTGCGAAAGATGGTAGTTGAGGCCTTGCCAATCTTCAGCGGCTAAAAACTCAACTTTACGGCCTAGAGATTTAAGCTGCTGGGACATTAATTCCCAAGTACCTCCATACACTTCTCCTATGCATATGACGCCACGCTCACCATGAGCTAATAACGCGGATGAAATTGCTGCCATGCCAGAGGAAAATACTAGTGCACCTTCTGCCTGCTCAATGCTGGCTAGTTTAATCTCAACATTAGTGATGCTGGGGTTAGATCCATAGCGTGTATAAAGAAAACCCAACTTGCGACCTTCAATAATATCCAGCATTTTTTCTGTCGAACTAAAACTAAAGGTGCTTGTGTCGTACAGTGGTGTATGTACAGAGCCAAACTGATCATCCATTTCACCTGCATGTATGCAACGAGTAGAAAAACCAGCATTACTTATATTAGCCATGCAAAATCCTCTTAAGAGCACTCAAAAAACTAAAGCTAATATCTATAAAACACAAGCATAAATAGTCTATGCTCTGTGCAATTTAAACTAAAAAGCTATTTCTTTTTATATGACCAAACCGCAGCTTCAAGCCGGCTTGTTAATTTCAGCTTACTTAACAAATGCTTAATATGCACTTTTACAGTGGTATCACTAATTCCCAAAGATCGGGCTATTGTTTTGTTATTAAGTCCATTGGCTAGACATTGCAGTATCTCTCTCTCACGTTCAGTAAGTGATACTTCCTCCTCACTTCTGCTGAGAGTTGGGTGGAGAAGCGCATTTTTAAGAATTTCCGTCAGACTTTCATGTAGCACCGTGACACCAGACATGGCTTTTTTTAAGTTCTCACAAAGATCTTCAGGCTCCATGTCTTTCAGTAGGTAACCGTCAGCGCCAGCACGCAGCGCTTCAAGCAAGTCAGCTTCTGCGTCAGAAACCGTTAAAACAATGCAGCGCGATTCTATTTTTGCTTCTTTAATATGTGTAAGCGTTTCTAACCCATTCATGCCCTTCATATTCAGATCAATCAGCACTAGATCTGGCTTCAACCGCTCCACAAGCAACAGACCTTCGGCACCAGAAGCAGCTTCACCAATCACCAAAAACTCATGATCAGCCGAGATCATTTGGATGACCCCTTTGCGAAATAATGCATGGTCATCTATAACTATTACTGTAGTAGGCTTTTGCATGATGCTCTCCAACATTCTAATTTATTTTCTTTATACTTAATTTAAACGAAATATTTACTTTGGATGGAATAATAGCCTGATGCGTGTTCCACCACGACGTCTCGGAAGAATCTCAATAGTACCTCCCAGGCAGTAAGCGCGTTCTGCCATAATAGCAAGACCATAATGATGCGAATTACTTTTATCAATAACAAGCCCCTTTCCGTCATCATCCACAGTCACTATTACGTCACCAGACGACTGCAGGATAAGTGCAATAGTCACTTTTTTAGCACCTGAATGACGCACAATGTTAGATAATGCTTCGCGCACCACGTGTAAAAGATGAAACTCCTCATTAACGCTAAGTCTACATTCTTGTAGTCGGTTATCAAGCGTGATGTTTAAACCAGATCTTTGTGAGAACTCTTCAATGGCTTCTTCAAGGACATGGTCAAGCCCACGCACATCCATCCGAACCCTAAATGTGGTGAGCAACTCACGTAATTCACGATAAGCATTATCTAATGCTTCACGCATTTCGGTAACAACAATGTCAGCACCAGATTCCATTAATTGCGTACTAAAGCTTGTTTGCAATCGTGCGAGCTGAAACTTCATATAAGAAAGAGATTGCGCTAAAGAATCATGCAACTCTCTTGCTATAACTGCTCTCTCTTCCAGTAAAGCCACTCTCCGACTTTCCTGTTCTTTAGCCTGAAAACCCATGGAAAGGGCTAGCAATTGAGAAGTAACCTCAAACAATTGTAAATCGGTTTCTTCAAAGAATCGGTTAGCATCAGTTTCCAGTAACAAAATTCCAAGCCAGCCGTTAGGGCTTGGCAGTGGCACAGTGACGCACTGCAAACACTCTCCTTTAATCAGCTTGGTCTGGTGACTCACTACAAGTGGGTAATTCGTTTCATCAAACATGTTCTCATCGAACGTCAGCGGCCAATGGCTCGAAAATAACCCACGCTGAGCTGATATTCGCGATCCGTTCTCACTAAAAATCAGTGCAGCATTATTCACTCCCAATGTACGCTCTAACGAATATAGAGATTTCTTTAATGTAAGCTCATTTAAGTCTGAAGTACCAATTAATTTAGCCAACTTAAGCATGAAGTCTTGTGAGAGGATCATCCTTCTTACTTTTTCTGCACTTGATTTATTTGTCCATTTTGTTTCTACCTGAATAACCTCAAGCCTTGCTGACATTACAGCAGCAGCCTTTTCTAACATCTCAAACTCATCATTATATTGGCCATCATTTTTACTGGCAATCAGATCTTCGGGCATCATATTAAGCACTTTCCCAAGACGACTTATCAAAATGCTCCATGAAGTCAACATGATTGATGCTGCAATACAAAACACAAGAAAAAGGCAAACAAGCTGCAGTAAAGATACTAATGATTGTTTGATAACAACATCTTTTTCTGCAATTGTAACGAAGTTATCATAAGCATCGATTACTTGATGACCGTTTTCTATCATAACTTCCTTTGATTTTCCATTAACCCTAGCGCTAGCAAAGTTATGATGCGCAGCCTCTAAATTTTTGTAAGCCTTAGCAAGTCCTGAATCTTTCTGATTCTTAGCCCATGAAAAAACAGAGCCGTCAAACTCACTCTCAGTCTCATTTAAGCGAATAAATGCATCATTTTTGTCATCTAAATTTTTTTCAAGCTTGTAAATCTCCAGCTTCCAAATTGATTGATCGTGATAGGCACGATGAATGAAGGATAGATGATCAGGAATATAGTCAAAAAGAAAAAGAGAGCCTGTTTGCATTAATATGACAGATAACACCATTGAAATAACCAATGCATGTAATTTTGCATATAGTTTGTGTTTTTTAATAAAATTTACCAATAACTTAGAAATATTTAAAATATTCTGCATATTTTCTCTAGTTCTTTTTATACTCTAACATTATCGAATTAATGCCCTATTATTTAGGTGTAGTCTAATGAGTATATTCATTTTTTCAACGTTAATCATCAGTATTATTTTTTTAATAGTGCTTGGCTCATGGTATAACATTCAAGGGCCATTTTTACTTCATATTGTGATGCTTATTTCCGCTGCTATTGCAATATTTTCTGCAGCGATTGTTATCATCATACAACCTTTGCTACTTTCAAAATCTTCTCGCCCAAGCCGCGAAAGGGATCGAGAGATTGAATGGGGAAGAGAGGTATCAACTACTTTATCTTCACCGGCCGCAATGCTTGACGGATATATTGTGAGATTTGTAAATACACCATTTCTTCAAACATTAGGTATGGTGGGAATGGCGGACCAAATTGTTGGCTTACCATTCACAAACCTAATACATCCTGCCGATCATCAAGTTTTCTCAGAACTTATTGCAGAGGCAGTAACGAATAACACCAAAAATGACCCCACTAAAATCCGCTTAATATGTGCAGACGGCACCACCTTGCCATCCAATGCTAGCCTTACACGGATGCGAGAGGACGCTCAGAATAACTTTACTTTGTTTCAGTTCACTCCAGTTGTTACAGTCAATCCGCTTAGTAGTGATTACGAATCGCAATTTAACTATCATTCAATTATCGACAGTCTGGATGAGATTGTGTTTCAGCTTAACGCAGAAGGGAAAATAATCTTTCTTAATCCCAAATGGGAACACATGCTTGAGTACAAGGTTTTGGATTGCCTTAATAAATCACTAATTGACTTCGTTCACCCTGAAGACAAACCTTTGGTAGAGGTTATGTTAGATTCTCTCAATCAAGGTAAAAGGTCAAGCTGTACAATTGAAACTCGTCTACTATCGGCGCGAGGTGATTCGAACTGGGTTGCCTTGCGAGCTAAAACCACTTCCACATATATAGTGGAAAGGACCAGTGTCATTGGCACCATGATAAATATCCAAAGTAACAAAGAAATCGAAGCAGGTCTAATTTCCAGTAGGCGCGCAGCGAACTCTCTCTTAAACAACATCCCTGGCATGGTTTATCGCGGTAGGAACGACCGCTTTTGGACCTTCGAGTTTGTCAGTGACGGTTGTATTGATATCACGGGCTACGACCCTCAAGACTTTATTAGCAATCCAAACTTAAACTTTAATCTTCTCATCCACCCTGACGATAGAACCGGGGTTTGGGAGTCTGTAAAAAAGCAATTAAGTGTTGGTGAAAAATTTAAAATCATTTACCGTATCGTTACCCGCAAGGGTGAAACAAAGTTGGTTCAAGAGCATGGGCAAGGCGTTTTCTCTAGTACAGGTGAACTTTTAGCACTTGAAGGCTTTATTACTGAAATTCCAGAAGCGGGTTATAGAGTAGGCTCACTTGAAACTTGCCTATAAAAAATTATAGAATACTCGCCCTACAGGAGTGAGCTTAAATAAGCCACCATCAATTTCCTTCTAAAGCACTTATTACAAAACACAGAAAAACTTAAGCGTAAATAAAGACTTAAAGAAATCTCCCTATGATTTATCGTGTTTCATTTAATTTTTAGTGAGTTAATCGATAAAACGAACCTTATAAGATTTGTTTTATCGATAAGTCTATAGTAACTTGATACCTAAAGAATCAACTACCAAGCACGTTTAACGTAGAACCATACTGTTTTATCATTAGTATCTCTGCCATCAAAAGTGTTGTAATACAGCTCATTTTTTACAGAGAAAGTATCTGTATAGTATGCACCCGCACTGAAGCCTTCAATTGGTTTGCCAGCACTTGGAATGCTAAAGTTTCTGCTTAAACCAATCGCCATATCACCTTGGCTACCTTGAAGGCCTGGTGTATGTTGATAACCCACTTTGGCTAATAAATTCAAATTGCCGATAGGTAATGTGTAGTTAAATTTTAACTCACTGTAAGTAGCACCCTTTGTATCACCATTAGTTTTAAGTACGTTAAAATCTTTATCCGTTCTATTAGCACCATAGTAATCAGTTGGAATGTAATAGAACGTGTAAGTCAACCATTTGTATGACAATGCAGCTGACACTTCAAATGTATCTTGCTTATGCCCTTGATTAGTTGCACTAAATGAATTTTCACGATCTGGATAGTAATAGTAATTACCTAGCAAATTAAAGCCTAAACCATTTTCAAAAGTTTTTGCAAAACCAAAGTACCAATCAGTTTCCAGCCTGTTACCACCAGAAAAACCATCCCCATGGCCTGTAAATTCTTTATCGATGTTAGACCACCAAGTACCCGCATAAAAGCCGCTGCTATGCGCGTAATCAATACCGCCCTGCAACGCCGGGCCGTCACTTAAAGACACACCACGGAACATATACTCACTGTATAACCCTACGTTAAATGTGAAAGAGTGCGGTGAAGCTGGCTCTGCAGGAGTTGCTACTACGGCTTCAGCAGCAGGTGCTGCAGGCGCAGCCTCTTCTGCAATTGCCGTTGGTAAATTAACGAGCGAATAAGCTAATAGACCTGCTTGTATTACTAATTTAGTTGAAACTTTCATATATCCCCTTTGTTGCTTAAAAATTAATAAAATATAAATTCATATAAATATATAAACACCCACAAGCAAACATCCCCTCTATTAAAAGCAACATTCACAGAGAGTTGATTGCAATCTAACAACCTCCACATAAAACCATCCCTGTTTTATTATTACGAGAATAAAAAACAACAAAATCCCACTCAGGTCAGCTTATTTATCAAACTGGTTATAAACTTTAATATTGTAGTATTAGTAGTAGTTTCTACTTGTTTATCAACAATATCCATTAACGAACTAAATCCAACGTTATTTGGATGCGTAACTACTTCATTACCAAAATCTAACTTATAGTTAGGATGTAAAACTCTATCGTTACCTACGTAGGAATCAAAACCTGAGACGGGAGTAGTATATGCGCGACTAAAAATAGAATTTCTCAAAACTTTTCCTCAGTGTTTTAGATGAGTTTATAAAGTGTATTTTCGCACCATATAGGAATTAAAAATTACAGGAAATTCTCTTGAAGGTGTACTACCAAAGAGGTAGCATGAGCTGTAGATAGAAAAGCTAAGGTGATTAAAATTATAGTGCGGCGCACATTTAATGCTCCGCACTACCTTATTAAGGATTAATTAGGAATTATTTTTTGTAATCGTGCATTTTATGCGGCAAACTGATTATTTAATTCTTCCTCAAAATCGAATATATCAGCGACGATTCCATACTTGGCAATTGTAAAAATCGATGCGCTCGGATCGGTATTAACAGCTACAATAGTTGGCACATGCTTCATGCCTGCCATATGCTGAATAGAACCAGAAATACCCAAGGCTACGTAGAGCTTGCATGAACCCACGACCTTGCCAGATTGCCCTACCTGCCTTGATTTTGGGAGCCAGCCAGCATCTGCAATTGGGCGTGAACAGCATAAAGTAGCGCCTGCAGTTTCTGCAAGCTCACGAAACTGTTCCACATTGGTCTCTTCGCCAATACCTCGACCTATAGACATAATAAAATCAACCGTTGTAATATCAATATCATTGCCACCACCCAGTTCGATAAAGTCTTTATTCTGACTGCGCGATTGTACTGAAGGCATATCGAAACTAGTTACTGCCGGACTGCCAGCACCTTCTAGCGTCTTAAATACGCTACCACGGATTGTCATAACCACTATATCTTTACCTGGGAAATCGACTTCAACATTCACTTTTTGATTATAGCCCCCACGGGTAGCCACTAACTCATTGCCTTGATATTCGACAATAAACACATCGGTTGCAAAGCCATAGCCTGACTTACTTGCCAGAGTTGCTGCGTAACCAAGCGAATCAACGGTATGAGGCAAAAGCACTACTGTTGGTTTTTTTGATTCAATGAGAGCAGAAACTGCAGTTTCAGAAATATCAGGATCAAAATCTACAACTGACGACTTAACTACTACAACTTCATCCACACCGTTTACAGATAAAGCAGGAACAAAACTTTCAGCTTGGCTACCAATGACTGCAACTACAACTTTGTCGTCAGCTGATTTTTTTAGTCCTTGTGCTACAGAGATAAGTTCTAGGGTAACAGGACGCAACTCATTGCTACGATGTTCCGCAACTACTAAAATAGTACTCATCTTTACACTCCTTTAAATTCATTAATAATTTGAATCAACTTCGCAGCTTGCTCGGCAATCGTGCCCTCTATCATCTGCGCACGGCCTTTAGCTGGTATGTACATGCGACGAACGCGTGACATTGAACTACCAGCACCTGCGTCAGCTGCACTCAAGCCGACATCAGCTAGAGAAATCTCTTCAATTGGCTTAGCTGCTGCTTGCTTTATACCACGCAGTGATGCGTACCTTGGCTTGTTAATACCTAATTGTATTGTCAGCACTGCTGGGCAAGCAATTTCTACTTCCTGCAACATGCCACCTTCAAGCTCACGTCGAATTACAGCCTTACCATCACCCGGTTTATACTGCAAATCTGCCACTACCGCAGCATGCGGCCAGTTTAGATACGCTGCAGTAGAAATACCTGTTGATGCATAAGCCTGATCTGAAGACTGTACGCCTGCAAACACCATATCTGGCACTTCTTTTTTTACAACTGCAGCTAAAATACGACCAATTACAATAGCATCTGACCCTTCTATGCTGTCATCCCAAACTCTAATGGCACGATCAGCGCCTTTAGCCAAGCATTTACGTAGGCTTTCATCAACGCGATCTGGGCCGATCGAAACAACGACCACCTCAACTTCAACATCGCTAGATTCTTTAATCTTCATCGCTTCTTCGAGCGAAAAATCATCCCACTCATTAAGGTCATACAGCAAAAAATCTTCTTCAACATCTGATCCATCAGCGCGGATTTCAAAGTCCTCATCTAATGCTGCCACTTGTTTTACTGCAACCAATATCTTCATTTTTTCCTTCTCCTAATGACATCATTACCTAATAATTACTGCACAATTACTTTGTTCAATCTGTTAACCAACCATTTAAAAACAACAAACCTGACCTGATAATCAGGATCGTTACGTAAATGCCACTTATCTTTCTCTTTCAGTTTTGAACTAGCTACCAACATCAATCGATGCAGGTAGTAAGGATCTTCAACTAACGGCAGCAAAGTGTTGCGATTTGCTTTGCCATTCAAAATCACACCTCGCCGTATATCTGTTTCTGGCGAAGTAGTTAGCTTTTGTAAAATTCGCTGTGGTGTATGCGGATTATTTGCAACCCCACTCAACACATCAATACTTGCATCATCAGCCAGTGCCACCATCAAACTCTTAGGCGATTTGTGCTGATAAGCGACTGCAGATCGCACCCACGAGTTTGCATCTTTCGTCAGAATTTTCAGCAAACCTATTGGGCAGCGTGGATTTCTAGCTACCGCACGCCTTACGTCGGAATGCTGGTCTAATGAAAGTCTTTCCAAAACTTTGCGCGGCACTATCGGATTACGAGCCAACCACATTCTTACCCAATGATCACTGTCACTCATTAGGCGCTTGATGTTAGCAAGCGTTAAATCAGCTCTTGCCGCAATTTCACGCCTAACTGCATTACTATCGTCACATACCAACTGTTTAATCAGCACTTTAGTTAATGCTGAATTAGAAGCCACGCTACATCTCACTGCTTTATCTTTACTTAAAACCAGCCTAGTCAATACAGCTTTAGTCAGCCGTTTATCTGCTGCCAATTGCCGCATTACCAATACATCATCATCGTTAATAGCCTGCTCTATCAAAGACTGCGGACAATTAGCATGGCTTATCACTGCCGCTCGTGTATATGCATCACTCTCAGAATATATCTCTTCAAGTAAATCACTTGTCGCGGAGGGATTCCCTGCCACATTTTTTTTAAATAGTTCAAATTTGTGGCTAGTAGCCATACGACCCATCAACACCCTTAATACATCTGCATTAACAGTTGGGTTTCTGCTAACTGCCATCAAACTTTCTATTTCATTATCGAACTTTGCAATACATTCCAAAATACTTATTGGGGTGTGTTGATGCTGTGCAATCAACACTGTCAAACTTGCACTTCTCTTGAGACCTCCTTCCTTTTCAGCATAAAGATTAGGTATAGCCTGAGAAGGGGTGTTAGGATTTTTGTCCAACCTTAACAATACGGCTCTATCAGTGCTATTAGAGAGCGCCTGCAATACTGATGCTGGCGTATGCTCCCACCTAGCTAGCATCAATGCATTACGCCGCTTACCAAACATCAACGATTCCAGTTGAATCCTATCGTTTCCAGTTGCAACTTTATGCACCGCAGCTGCAATGTAGACGTCCCCAGTCTTTATCGCCAATTTAACAAGGGCGTCAGCATTGTCTGGAATCCCCATATCAAGCAGTTAGTGGAATGTCTTCCCAAACTTCGTATTCGATACATTCATCAATGAGCTCGATAAGCTCTCGTACAATAAACTTACCTTCAAATCCAGAAGTTTTTAGCGCATCCTCAAACATCGTCAGATCTTTAGGGCAGGAAACCACGAACACCTGCAGCCCTTCGATTACCCCAGCTTCTTTCATACGATTTGCTGACGGCTTCTCGGTGCCTACTGGATCTGGAATCCATATGCGACCCCCGCCTGCACCGCAGCAAAACGAATTGTCACGATTGCGCCCCATTTCGACCAATTCACAACCGAGCAACTTGAGAACATCACGTGGTGCGTCGTAACCCTTGTTATATCGGCCTAAATGGCAGGGGTCATGAAAAGTCACGCGATAATCCAATTTCTTTTTAAGCTTAATCTGACCACCCTCGATTAACTGCTTGACCATGGTGGTGTAATGCTCAATCTCAAATTTTCCGCCAAAATCCGGGTATTCGTTGCGTATCGTGTTAAACGAATGCGGATCCGTCGTCACGATAGAATTAAATTCACAAGCTTGAATCGTACCGATATTGGACGAAGCCAGCAGCTCATAAAGACCTTCTTCACCGACTCGGCGTACGTCGTTACCTGCATTAAGTTCAGCTTCAAATAACAAGCCAAAATTCACACCTGCTTTATGCAACAAGCGTGCAAAAGACTGAGTTACCTTCTGGTTTCGTGGGTCAAATGATGCATAATCTCCAACAAACCACAGTACATCCACTGGCTCTGTGCGTGCATCCTTGATTTCGAATGGCAGCTCTTTAGTCCAAGCTGCTCTTTTACGTTTTGACTCACCAAATGAATTACCAGTTTTATGAATGGTTTGCAGTGTTTTTTCCAATAGAGGCTCCATTTCGCCTGCCTCAACTAGATTACGACGCATTTGTACAATAATTGGCACATGCTCAACAGCAACCGGGCAAATCTCAACACAAGCCAAACAGGTTCGGCATGACCACAAGGTTTCCATAAAGACTTGACCAATATCTTTACCATGAATATCTAGCTCAGCTTCTTTAGGTAGCTCCTTAGCACTCAATGCATGATTGGCAAATTCTCGAAGTGAAAGAATTACATCCCTAGGCGACAATGGCGCACCAACAGCATTTGCAGGGCAAGCTTCTTGGCATCGGCCACACTTGGTACATGCATCAAGATGAAGTAGGTTCTTCCAGGTTAAATCGGTGATGGTCTTGTAACCTGCTGTTTTTTGCTCATCAGGTATTCTGGGCAACCTTTTTCCAGCAAGCGGGTCTTTAAACATCAAAGAGGCAGCTGCTGTAAATATATGTTTTATTTTTGTGTATGGAATAAAGGCGATAAATGTAAGTGAGATTAAGCCGTGAAACCACCACAGGCCTGAGCGAAGTGTGCCAGCTCCTTCAGCGGTTAATCCAACGGCCTGCATGACATGCGCCAGCAAAGCGCCAACCGGAGACCACATGCGGTAATCCCATACTGCTGGACGACCACTAAGCCATACTAGGCGTGCCGCTTCTAAAATAAAACCGGTTACCCCTATGAGTATGAATGACCATAGAAAAGCCCAGTCTTCGCGGCGATATTGGCTGCGGTCAAAATCAGGATCACCCTCTTGTCTATCTACTCTTTTATAGTCAAGCTTGGGAAGGTTGAGCCATTTGCGACGGTACATCATGTAAATCAGACCCACAATCAAACCAAAACCTGCCAGATCTAACACAAGAGAAAATAGTAAATAAAAATTACCGTACCAAAACTCAATACCAAAAAGTGGCTGCAGAATGTCATATTGCAACGTGATGACAGACGTACCAATGAACAAAAGTACGAACCCAAAGAAAATAAGGCCATGCGCACGCCCAGCACTTTTATCACGACGAACCAGCGTACGGTGCGTAACCATCGTTTTAACCATATCAATAAAACGATGAAGCAACTCGCTCCATGAACCATCAGGCTTACCACGACGGTACTTACGTATTTGTACATAAACTCCGTAGATAAAGATTGCAATCGCCGCATAACCAATGGCATAGAATAAGTGTATCGCCTGCGGATGAAAGTTCTCAAAAAGGACTCTGGTGACTTCTCTAGGATTATTCATTTAGCATCGCTCATTGATGATGTTTAGTTATAATTAAACTTTTAGGTACAGACAAATTCGTGTAAATTGACATCAATTTTTGTATCGAATTAGCTAAATTAGTCTGTAAACCCATAAGTAACTTTTTCTGTTACTGCATCTTTCACCACGCCAACCAGCACGTCATAGGTTTGAATCCAATCGCTACGTATATCTCCTGTAAATGTCTCACTCAAATGCCGTTCAAGTATTGAAATAAAAGTATTACGCACTGCATTACTATCAACTTTCATACCACATTGAACATATTTGTTAGCCATTTCTTGCAACATAGGCATAACTCTCTCCAGCTGACCTAAGTTTAATATTGCAAGGTCAATCATAAACATGATCTTTTTTAAGTAGTCATGCATATCGCCTTTAAATACCATGCTCAACTCAGGTTCAATCTCAAACAATCGCCTGTAAAACAAGACAGCTATATCCTCACGGAATGGCATGACTTTTTGCCATGTAGACTGCACTTGATCAATCTGCATAGACGTCATGAATAATTCTTTCTGCAATAAATGATCGCCAAATTGCTATGCAACGATCATTTTCAGACACACTAAACCTTGTACTCAATCTTAAATTCGCCACCTGGCATGTGCGGAACACCCCATACTGCGACTTCACGTTTGTAAGGTAATGCAATCTGCGGATTTGCCTCTTCAATTTCACGCGCCACCCGGTGACCAGTAAAGGTTGCATCAGCGATTAAACGTGGTGCTTCAGCATCACCAATCAAGTACATCCCTTTAATATCATTTGCAGCCCATTCTGATTCACGTGCCTTAAGTTCATTCCACAATTTATTTTCCGAATGTCGTCCAGTCACAAGAATCAATGAATCAAACTCAAGCCAGCGATGCGTTGTGTTAGCATCACGTGGAGAAACACCAGGGCCGCGATAGGTACGTTTTGAACCATCACCCCAGATGTTGTAAATTTCAAGACGGCCCTTCTCAATTTTTGAACAGAAATGATCACCAAGCTCTTCAACATGCAACTCATGTAATCGACGCATCATGTTTGGATATTCAAGCGTAAAGTGCATGTAGTTAGCAAGATGCACACCAGACACGACGGTCACTTCGTGTCCATCCGTTGCAAGTTTTTCTGCTAGGCTAGGTGCCATAAAATAAGTATCAGCATTAAGAATTACAACACGCTTGCCAATTTTTTTCTTACCTTCAAACACCTGTTCTGGCGTAAGTTGATCTGGTAACGAAGCATCAGCACCTGGTATAGCCTCATGCGTCAAACAGTTATTACCGTCTGCATTCCATGAAGAACCAGTTGCAATAATCACTTTATCAGCACCATATTGCAACACTTCGTCTGCCGTCATGGCCTTTTGACCAAGTGCAACCTGACTTTCCTTGTTTTTCTTTACTAATTTATTAATTTGCGTTTCACGGTAATCGCGGTGGTAACTCCACTCACCTAAGCCCGGCAAGGTGGATACAGTATTTAAATGACCGCCAATTTTTTCAGCCGTGTCATACAAGTGGACGGTATAACCACTTTCCATCAACACACGCGCTGCCTCTGAACCAGATGGACCAGCGCCTACTACAAGTACTGAATCCTTAGACTTAGTTTTAGCGAACTTCTCAGGATGCCAACCACGACGGTACTCTTCACCTGCTGTAGAATTTTGGGTGCAAATCATCGGTGGGCCACCAATTTCCCAGCGTGAAATACACACATTACAACCGATACATACACGAACATCATCGTAACGACCTTGTTCAATTTTTTGCGGTAAGAATGGATCAGCAATTGAAGGTCGAGCGCAACCAATAATATCGGCATAACCTTTGGTAACAATTTCTGTCATTTTTTCCGGGTCAGTATAGCGACCTACGCCTAATACCGGTTTTTTTGACACTTGTTTAACAAATTTAGTCCAGGGCACTTGGTGACCCTGTTGGTAGAATCTTGACGGGCCTGCATCTTCGCCCCACTCAGCAATATCACCTACATCTACATCCCACAAATCTAGCAATGGATCAGCCAGCTCAATAAACTTCATGCCATCGACTTCAACCTCAATTTGACCTGGACCATATACTGTATCCACAGCAAAACGCGTAGCAATTGCACATTCACTACCAACCGCATGCTTTACTTTTTCTAGCGTTTCTAGCCAAAAACGTGCGCGATTCTCTAATGAACCGCCATATTTATCAGTACGTTTATTGTAGTAAGGATTTAAAAACTGCAATGGCAAGTATGAGTGCGCGCCATACACGTAAATAATATCAAACCCTGCATCACGTGAGCGTTTTGCGGCATCAACATAATATTGCTGTACTTGAGCGATATCACTAAGATCCATCTCTTTACAATAGCTCAACGTTTCAAATTCTGAGGCATACTGGCTTGGTCCACGCGCTGTAGCACGCGATTCCATATTGGGGGCATGTGCACCACCGTACCATAGCTCAACACCCGCTAGCGCACCATATTTATGCACTTCGTCAGTCATTGCTCGCAAATTACGCACATCACCTTCATCCCAAATACGTGCTGATAAGCGATGGGTGTCATCTGACTCAGGGTTGATTGAACAGTATTCAGTATTCATAGCGGCCCAACCGCCTTCGGCCTTCATTGAGCGATGCGCTGCTTGAAAACCAGGCTTATCAGAACCCGCGCCAATACAATGTGGTACTTGATAAAAACGATTACGTAAAGTCTTAGGGCCAATTTGAATAGGTTCAAACAGAATGTCGTGTTTTGGATCGCGTGCCATTTTTCTCTCCGGTCATGTCTATGAAATTTTCTGATATGCTATTTTCATAGTGTTGTCAAATTCAAACAATTACCCTCATGGCTTACTACTAAAGTGTTACTTACGAAACGCATAAATCTAAAGACACAAAAAAGCGTGAGAGAATTAGATTCCACTCACGCTTTTATTGGTATTACTTGCCTACCATTACATCGCAGGCTTTCATCAAAAACTTACAAACTATGCAAATACCAAACTAGTACAACAGCTGCAACAATTGTGACATAAGGTAGTATGCCCGCACGATTAGTGACGCCATCTTCATGTGTATCGATATGCATATCTTCTAACATTTGCGCAGGAAATTGGCCTTTATCTTGAATATAGTGGCGATACACAAACACTGGAAGAATCAATGATGCAAAAATCAATCCAGTTTTCAATGTGCCTTCTCCCCAAATATCTGCACCTAAAGCCATGATACCTATGTTTACAAAAGCTAAAACACCACCCAAAGCCAATAGTAATGTCGGAGCTTTATATGGTCGATCCCAGTTAGGTCTATCCATACGATGTATCCAGCCAGAGTTAAGGTTTAGGAAGTTAAAAATGATATAGCCGATGTTTGAAGCTGCAAGAATGAAGACATAATCTGACATCATCAGCAGAATCAAGTTAAAGCAAAGATCTGTCCACATAGCACTTGTAGGTGCACCGTGATCATTCACCTTAGACAAATACTTCGGTAACCAGCCATCAACTGAAGCTTGATAGAGTGTTCTAGATGAACCAGCCATTGAAGTCATGATAGCCAACATTAAGGCAAGCACCATCATAATGATCATCACGTTGGCAATAAATGCTCCGCCACCAACAATGTCAGAAAATGCTGCTGCTACACCCATGCCGCTATATATCGAAGCTTCTAACATGCCATCATAAACTGCTGGTGAAGTAACAACACCTGCAGCATCCACCACAGCCGGAGTTACCATGTGACCCAGACCTAAATGACTTTGAAAAGCAATAGGAACCAATGTAAATACCGCTATGCATAGTAAGCCAGAATAAAAAATGGCTTTAAAAGTATCTGTTTTAGGGTTCTTAAATTCACGTGTATAACAAACTGAAGTTTCAAAGCCATAGGTTGACCAAGCCGCAATAAATAGACCGCCTGCCATCAACTTCCAACCTTCTATGCCCCACACACCATCAATCACATTGCCTGCGGCATCATGAGCAAGTGGTGCTAGCGGAAAGAAATTTGCTTGAGAAATATCACCTGTTAATAAAGGCACCAAACCAATTAGCATCAAAGGTATAAGTGCAATAACACCGAGTATCATCGTGGTTTTGGCCGAGCGCAAAATACCGCCATGCTGAATCGTAAACACCGTTAGTAAAACGGCGGCGCCCACGATAAATGTAGCGTTGATTCTAAGTACCAAACCATCTTTAATGGCACCTAAATCGAATAGCGTAATTTGCCAAGTATTAATCACTGCATCAGGAGCAAATAAGGCACTCAGCATATATCCCGCCGCCAGACCCGAACCGATAGCCAGCACAGGTGACCAAGCAAACCAGTTACACCATACCGATACTGGTGCAAGAAACTTACTATATTTTACCCATGCTACCGCTCCATAAATTGATGCTCCACCTGATTTATGTGGAAATAAACCTGCAATTTCTGCATAAGTAAAAGCTTGAATAAAACCAAACATGATAGAGATTGTCCAAATCATCCATGCCGGCTTACCTACGGTTGCTGCAATCGCACCAATTGAAAATAAGACAAGTGCAGGAACACCGCTTGCCACCCAAAATGCACCTTGCCAACCAATCTTTCTATGTAGCGTTGCGCTTTGCGCAAGCACATTCTCAGAAAGATCAGCTGAAATAGCATCAACTGAAGAATTTACGCTCAATTTAAGTCCCCTTTTTTAAAATTTCCCAATACAACCTCAATGACTTCTATTGACATTGTCCATCTGGGTGAAGCAAAAAATATGATTTTGCCGCCTAGTTAATAAAACTTGCTTCGGACCAGCGATAAGGTTTCCGAATTAAGCGTTATTTGATTGCAATGCCTCATTTATTGCAATTCTCACTATGGATTACTATTTAAGTGGTAGTTTCCAGTTAGATTTCTAATTCCTGATTATGCGCGGCTATTTAAATAACAAAATACTTCTTAGGTATTACATCTTTAAGAGAATTCTTAATCACTACCCCATCACCTAGTATTGAATTTAAATACAAGGGGCTATTTCGAGTGGCAATTGCTGACCAATCAATCTTGGTAAGATATGGTCGCCGAATGCTCAAACATTAAAAATTGAAATGGTGCTAAGCATGAGCAACTATAAGATTAAGCAAGCATTACATAAACACTACGAAAGAAATCAGCGATGGGGATTTATTTGGGCGCTTTGGACCGCCATTCTATGGGGAGTCTGGTACGTTCCAGGTACAGCACTTTGGTTTGAGCACCCTTATGTAGATATTTCTGTAGACAACCAATCTTTAAGACTTGCAGCTACTGCTGTAATGACTTGGATACATGCTATTACGGTTTTTCTTTTTTTACTTATTTGGAACTTGGTGCTTGGCAAGTTAAAAGATTATGGCCGCACCATAGTCCGTTTTCGCAAAATATCAAAATGGTATGCACTTGCTTCATTGTGTGGCGGGCCTTTGGCAATTTTTGGGTCATATATGGCGATGGGATTTATCGGCCCAGTATTCGCAGCGATATCATCTCTATTTTACCCAGTTATAGGCGCAGCCATTGCAAGGCTTTGGTACAAAGAAAAAATCTCTCAACGAGCTGCAATTGGTATGTGCATCATCATTTTTGGAGGCATGGTCATTTATGGCCCAAGCCTTTTCGGCGAAATGAACGCATCAAACCCAAACGCATGGCTTGGTTATGTAGGAGGCATCATGTCTGCCATTGGTTGGGGTTCTGAAGGCGCAGTAGCTGGGAGGGCAATGGATGTTTCTGACCCTGATGTTGGCATTCATTGTCGTTTTTCTTTTGAAATATTATTTTGGGGTTTATTAATACTGCCTTTTCTTGCCATGTTCAGTGATCTGCCTATTAAAGACCTAATTATTGGCACACTTACTCATAGCAAGGCAATGTTATGGATCATATTAGCTGCGGCTTGTCATGCCTATTGCTATACAGCTTTTTATAAGAGTTTTAGCCTAATAGGGGTTGGCCGAGGTGAAGCTATTGGTAATTTATATGCAGTATTTGCGCTGATTTTCATTGCAGCTTTTACGCTACAACTACCTGAATGGTATTTTATTTTAGGTTTAATTCTCACTGTTGCAGGCAGTTTTGTGATGTTTAGTGAACCTGCTGAATCAGTAGCTGAATTACGCGAAAATAGCGATTATGAGGTATATCCATGAAGCTACATCACAAAGGATTCTTATTGGTTACACTCAGCAAAACAGAGAGTATGTGGGATTATCAACTGATTAAAAAAGTATTTGATGAATATGGCGAGTCTGGTGATTTCAGAGAAAAAACACTGCGAATTGCCCTAGATGAATTATCAGCGGCAGGATTGATTAAGCGTATTGAAAATAAAATAGAAACGAACAACAATGAAGAAAAGTTACTTTTTAAATATAAACTTTCCGACTTCGGGGTATCCAGAATGGTTGATACTGGACTACTACTACCTTAATAACAAAAGGAGCAATCAATGAACCATTTTTGGGGTTATGCCGGAGCGGATATGCTCGCTATACTAATTATTGGTGGTGTAAGTTTTATCTGCCTAATATGTGCAAGAATATTTGTTAAAAACTATGATGCTTAATTTTTTGAATAAATGTTTTAAGTTGCAATATCTTTAACAATCCGCTTCCTTTGTAATAGCAAACAGAAGTAGAGGTTAAGCAACCAATGGTCTACTTATGCTTCGGGGGGGCGTGTCGCCACACGCCTATTTCTAGATTCCTATAAAATCCTACAATTTAATTTCCAGCATTCCAAACATGTGATTGCGTTAGCCATTTACCGTTATTATCTTGCTCCAATACGCTCATAGTAATACCTCCAAATGAAGGTGTATTCCCGCTTAATTCTGCTCCATTTGCGTTCCATTTAGAAATTTGGTAAATTACTTTCTCATTCCCACCAACTTCGATAACCTCTAGGGTGTGGTTGTGAACACCGTTTTCAATAAATGATTTGAACAATGCCTCAATTTCGATATGCCCTACTCGTGTCTTGCCGTCTCCCGGGGATAAGATTGCATTTTCTGCATAGAGTGCTGACAGCGCCTTAGTGTTGCCGGTATTTAGTGCTTGGTTCCATATCAAATTGGATGCTTCGATGATGGATTTAATATTGTTGCTACTCATTTTAATTTCTCCTGGTAAGTACTTTTAACAGCACGATTATATTTCTAGTACATAAATAATTTATTTGATTAGGCGGCTAATTAAATGGCCAAAAAAAAATCAATCAAAAATGTTGCTTTTATCTTTCAATTGAATCAAATGAGAGAGAAGAATTTCTCTTTGATTAGCTGGTATGGTACTCATTAAAAGCTTCACTCTCTGATAATAATCGGGCATCACTTCATCTAGCTTGTTTTGGCCAGATGCAGTCAGCTTAATTAAATATTTTCTGCGATCAATGTTATCAATCAACCTAGCAACCAGACCTTCTCTTTCTAAACCATCGATAAGTCCAGTCATAGTAGCTCTACTAACCCCAGTTTTTTCAGCAAGCTCAGAAGGTGTTGAGGTTAAAGTATCTTCCCGCATTAGCAATATTAATACCCACCACCTGCCTTGAAGTAATCCGTGCTTGCTTAGAAAATTATCAAGAGCATCTGATAAATCTGAACCAATACGAAGGATATTAAGGAACTGAATCACAGAGTCTGCATCTGCTTCGGCGTATCTATCTGTAAATTTCTTGAGTACTTTTAAGTCTGGAAGATTTTTTAATTGAATCATAATAAGCCACATTATAGTTAGCTGGCTTACTATGTCAATAGATAATTTGATTGTATAGATTTATGAAACCCTAAACTTGATATCTTCCTAATACAACTAAACTAAAGATGCTTGCGCCCCACCGCTAAAACTAACACATAAGGACTAACCCTTAGTGGGTATTTACTGATATTAAAAATAAGGTAGATTGCTATTTGTAAATGAATAAACCTTCGTATTTGAGTTGGTTCATACAAAACCTTTTTTACCAAGTAATCTTAAGGAGATATCAAATGGCAATAGTATCGTTCGGAAAGCCGAGTTCCCCAAAATCCACCCCAATCACAACGGATCTCGATGGCTGGAAACCAGTCGAAGGCTTCCCTACAATGAAAACATACATTGAGCATGCAACGGCAGACGGCAAGTACCTCACCGGATTCTGGGAAGCCACACCCGGCACTTACCAGGTCACCTACAATGTTGATGAAATGGTTCATATGTTACAGGGCAAAGCCACGCTCACCGATGCTGGCGGAGACTCCCAAACCTATGTAGGTGGTGACAGCTTTTTGGTTACTGCCGGTTCCAAGATCACCTGGAAAACTGTAGAAGCCGTCCGCAAGATTTTCGCCATCAAAGTTCCCCAAGACGCAACGGCGCTATTTGGAGACTAAGTCACCATTTGCAACACTCGTGAGAATTAGTGTTAGGGCCTAAAAATCCTCAACAATATCTTTTAAATTTTTAGCTTTGGAGAGTAATATTATGGCAAGAGATCCTAGGTTTGATATTTTATTTACACCCGTTAAAATAGGTTCCAAAACAATTCGCAACCGATTCTACCAAGTGCCACACTGTAACGGTGCAGGCACCAATTCTCCAGGTATGAATATGGCCCACCGCGGCATCAAAGCCGAAGGCGGTTGGGGCGCGGTTAATACTGAGCAATGTTCGATTCACCCCGAATGCGATGACACTTTGCGGATTACCGCGCGCATTTGGGATAAGGGCGACATGCGCAACCTTAAAGCAATGGTTGATCATGTACATAGTCACGGCTCGCTTGCGGGCTGTGAACTGTTTTATGGCGGTCCTCATGCGCCAGGCTTAGAATCACGTACTATATCGCGTGGGCCGAGCCAATACAATTCGGATTTTGCTACAGTTCCCAATTGTCCAGGCTTTACCTACAATCATGCAGCAGATATAGACGAGCTCCATAGACTTCAGCAGCAGTATGTTGATGCTGCGCTACGGGCGCGGGATGCTGGTTTCGATCTTGTCAACGTCTATGGCGCACACGCTTATGGGCCTATGCAGTGGCTGAATCCTTACTACAACCGCCGTACAGATGAGTATGGTGGCAGCTTCGCAAATCGCGCTCGTTTCTGGGTCGAAACGCTAGAAAAAATTCGCCGTGCTTGCGGCGACGACATCGGTCTAGTAACCCGTTGCGCTGTCGACACGCTGTACGGCGGCAAGGGTGTCGAGATTGGTGAGGATGGTCTTAAATTTATCGAATTGGCATCACCCTATCTCGACTTGTGGGATGTCAATATCGGCGACATTACCGAATGGGGAGAGGATGCGGGCCCTTCACGCTTCTACCAAATTGGCCATGAAAACGATTGGATTCGTCACATCAAACAGGCTACCAACAAACCAGTGGTGGGCGTCGGCCGCTATTACGACCCTGAAAAAATGCTACAAGTTATTAACTCAGGCATTGTGGATATTATCGGTGCAGCACGTCCATCAATTGCAGATCCATGGCTTCCGCGCAAGATTGATGAAGGTCGTGTTGACGACATACGCACCTGTATTGGCTGTAATGTCTGCATCTCACGCTGGGAAATGGGCGGTGTTCCGTTTATCTGTACCCAGAATGCTACTGCTGGCGAGGAATATCGCCGCGGATGGCATCCAGAGAAGTTTGAGCCTGCGAAATCTGAACATGACGTTCTAATCGTTGGAGCAGGTCCTGCTGGTTCTGAATGCGCACGTGTCATGATGGAACGTGGTTATACCGTTCACTTAGTTGATACAAAAGAGAAAATCGGTGGCTACGTCAACGAAGTTGCAACCCTGCCTGGTTTGGGAGAATGGAGTTACCATCGTGATTACCGTGAGACTCAGATTAATAAGTTGGTTAAGAAGAACAAGAAATGTCAATTAGCTTTGGGTGTAAAGCCTATGACAGCTGATGACGTTCTTGCCTATGGTGCTTCACGTGTCATTATTGCTACAGGTGCTAAATGGAGCACTAATGGCGTTAACCACAGGACACACGAGCCAATTCCAGGTGCGGACGCAAGCCTGCCACATGTCTTAACGCCAGAGCAGGTATTCGAAGGCAAAAAGACAGTCGGCAAACGTGTCATGATTATCAATTACGATGCTTACTACATGTCTCCAAGCATAGCAGAAAAATTTGCACGTGCTGGTCACGAAGTTACGGTAGCTACCGTTTGCCCATTAGGAGCCTACATGGACTTCACTCTAGAAGGCGCAAACATGCAACGGCTTATTCATGAGTTGGGCATTAAGGTGCTTGGCGAAACTGGCTGCTCAAAAGTGGAGAAAGGTCGTGTCGAGCTCTTTAATATTTGGGGTGAAGGTTACAAACGTGAATACAAGGGCACTGGCAAGCTGCCGCGTAAAGAGAACGATAGCCATGAGTGGCATGAATGTGATACGGTAATTCTTGTTACTTCACGTATTTCACAAGACGGACTTTATCGTGAACTCAAAGCGCGTAAAGACGAGTGGGAAAAGAATGGTATAACCAACGTTTTTGTTATCGGCGATGCTGAGGCTCCCAGACTTATTGCAGATACCACCTTCGATGGACATCGATTGGCTCGCGAGATTGAAGATGAGGATCCACAACATCAGAAACCTTACAAACGCGAACAAAAGGTATGGGGTGTAGCATACAATCCGAATGAAAATCCAGATCTGGAATGGAGATTGTAAGTTTCTAAGTAATCTAATCAAGTCGTAATATCTTGAAACAACAACGGGGGCGGCAGAAATGCCACCCCCGTTGTTGTTTCTGAAACCAGTGGTGCCGGTACGCTCAAAAGCAAGAACTAGATTAACAAACCCTCATTACTGGATTTTATCAGTTAAAAATTCGTTAACAACAAGGCACATGCAAATGCCACCACACAAGCTAATCAACTTCTAGAAGCTCAAAAAAAAGACATCCCACACTCAAATAGTAGCCATACAGCTTCTAACTGTTGCATTTGTGGCTAATAGGTCATTTTCAAGCATTGAACAAAAAACTAACCACAGACTATGAATATCTGTTTTTTTTAAGCACTAACCCCTGTACCAGTTATTGGCTTTGCATAGCTAAATGCATCTGAGAAAAATGCATCTTCAGCCAAACCTCCCATCAAAAAGCTAGCATGTGCAACTTCTACCATCGAGGGTGCGCCACAACAATACACTTCGTAGTCTGACAAACCTGTATTGTCAGTATTTGCAAAATCATCTAACACAGCTTGATGTACAAACCCCGTGCGCCCCTGCCAATTATCGTCTGCGATTACATCGGATAATACGGGAATAAATTGAATGTGCGGATGTTCCGTGACCCAGGCTTGAGGTAATTCAGGCATATAAAGGTCTTGTAGCGTCCGCGCTCCCCAATATAAAGTGACGTTACGCTGGATATTGTTGTATAGCATGTGTTCAATAATGCCCTTGATTGGTGCGAATCCTGTGCCGCCAGCCACCATAACAATCGGTTTGTCCGACTCGTCTCTCAAGAGAAAACTACCGAATGGCGCTTCAATGCGCAAAATGGCTTTGTCCGGCATTTCATTAAATACATACTGAGTAAACTGTCCGCCCGGAATAAGGCGCAAGTGTAGCTCCAGCATATTACCCACATGTGGTGCATTGGCGAGTGAAAAAGCGCGTCGTTTGCCATCTTTGAGCAAAAACTCAATGTATTGACCCGCCATAAACTTTAAATGTACACCGCTGGGCAGTTTCAAAAATAAAGCCATCACATCATGTGAAAGTTGCACTTTGCGCTCTACCCGCGCTGGCATAATGCGTGGTGGAATCACGCCAGCCTTTATTTCATGGCACTCTATGGTTAAATCAGTCAGCGGGCGTGAACAACAAAATAGCGCTTTACCCGATGCTTTTTCAGCATCGGTTAAGGCGCTTGCTGCGTAATCACCATAATCTACCTCGCCACTTAAAATACTGCCTTTACAACTACCGCATGCCCCGTTCTGGCAGCCGTAAGGGATATTAAACCCTGCACCTATGGCCGATTCCAGCACAGTTTCATAGGTTTTGGCTGTATAACAGTGACCACTGGGCTGGATAGTGATTTGGTAGCTCATGCAATGTGTTCTCAAATTGTTTTTCTCAAATGACTACGATTGAATACTGATGTATCCAACAATAATTTTTTTAGTCTTAGCGGGTATGTAATCTTCTCGGAGAAACTCATCTTCAATTACATCGGTCATCACGCATTGTTATATTATTATGTCTAATTCATTGGGTTCGATGCCAATTACTTCCAAAATTAGTGATGCTGATATTCTATAAGTGCAAAACTCTTTAACTAGTTAATTAATATTAACGTCAGATAATTTTTTTACTATCCGATATGGCGGTGCTCTTAAGCAAAGTTAATCTGTAGAGAATCGTCGTTTCAGCCAGGATAAGTAGATTTCAAGTTTCTCAACTTTATCAATGTCAAATTTTTCAATAAGCGCATATTCAACCTCCTCTACGTGACCCAGTAGACATTCCGCACGTAGGAGATAGTCCAGTACTTCACGATAGCTCGTGATATACATATCA
The DNA here is from genome assembly GCA_049643685.1 of Methylotenera sp. GTDB lineage: Bacteria > Pseudomonadota > Gammaproteobacteria > Burkholderiales > Methylophilaceae > Methylotenera. The sequence continues at coordinate 20,239 of JBARQL010000003.1, read as the reverse complement.
TAGGCCAATTGGTCATCTTTGGCTGTCCATGCCTCAGTGTTTCGTGCAGGCTCTAAGATATTCAAAACGGCTTTAAATTTGGCTACTTGAGCCTGATGAAAAAGACTTCTCTCACTTTGAAGCAGAAAATTGATTTTTCCCCAGTCCTCTACTTTTAAGGGTGGCAATTGCTCAATTTGGCTAATTATTTTGGCTTCTAGTCTCTGGTAATATTCTTGTTCTTTGGATCGAATGATCTCAGGTTGAATGTTGATGACACGTTTTACTTTTTCTACGTGCATAGTTATCCTCTCACTCAAATTTAATACGAGTAACTTGCAGTACTTAGAAAATAGATGAGATTAAAATCACATTTATTATTTAATGTGTAACTAATTGCATGTTTCAAAAGCAAACACTCATAGCGTCTACGAATGAATCGGATGGAGACTCTATAAAATTCGTAACTTCCAACCCGAATCCCGCCATACTAGGAATTTTGCGCGATTCACCCATGAGACACATTTTTACCACGCCTAAATCACGTAATATCTGTGCCCCAATGCCATAATCCTTAAGAGTATGTTTATTACTAACTGGCTGATCTGCCGATTTAATTGCATGAATAATATCCTGACTTTTTTCATCACGCCTTAGCATCACTATAATGCCAGATTTTGCTTCATGTATCGCCTGCATTGCATTTGGCAAGCTCCAACTGTGGCTCTTACTACTAGCATCAAGTAAATCAAATACCGACAAAGGTTCATGAACACGAACTAACACACTTTTATTTGCAGTAATGTTACCTTTTACTAAAGCAAGATGAGTTTCATTGGAAGTTGAGTCATGGAATGCGATCAAATTAAATTGACCAAAAGCAGTTTCAATTACTCGCTCGGCAGCGCGTGTTACTAGATGCTCAGTCTGGCTACGATGTTTAATCAAATCAGCAATGGTGCCAACTTTAAGTTTGTGCACTGCAGCAAACTCTAGCAAATCCGGCAAGCGCGCCATTTCACCATTATCTTTGAGAATCTCGCAAATCACAGCTGCCGGTTCAAGACCAGCCAGTGTAGCAATATCGCAACCTGCCTCTGTATGTCCAGCTCTCACCAAAACACCTCCTTTTTGTGAAATCAGTGGAAACACATGTCCTGGACTAACAATATCTATCGGCCTTGCATTAACATTGGCTGCAGTCTGAATTGTATGCGCCCTGTCTGCAGCAGAAATACCGGTGGTAACGCCATCTGCAGCCTCGATAGATACGGTGAAATTAGTACCCATCTTAGCGCCGTTTTTCGTTACCATGGGCTCTAGATTGAGTTGTTTGCCACGCTCTTCGGTTATCGTTAGACAGATGAGCCCTCGGCCATGCTTCGCCATAAAGTTGATATCTGCTGGTGTGACAAATTGTGCAGCCATGACCAAATCGCCTTCGTTTTCGCGATCTTCATCATCTAACAACACCACCATACGACCCTGTCTCAGCTCTTCTATTATTTCTATAATCGGTCTAATCGACACCGAGTTATTTAACACTAATCCCATTGTTGGAACTGGCTGGGATTGTTCTAATAATTTTAAGCTGACAATATTATTCATGATTTATTCACTCGAAATGCAGGCATAGGCTGAATGATTATGAATGGATTCAAAATTTTCACATTCCACTATGTAACTTTTAATCCGTGGTTCATTATTAAACGAAGTTGCAATATCTCGCACCATATCTTCAACAAACTTTGGATTATCGTATGCTCGTTCAGTGAGGTATTTCTCGTCTGGTCTCTTCAGCAATCCGTAAAGTTCTGATGATGCTTGCGCTTCTACTATAGCAATCATATCCTCTATCCACATAAACTGTTTGAGCCTAATAGTCACTGTAACGTGCGACCGCTGGTTATGAGCTCCATAGGCTGAAATTTTCTTTGAACACGGACAAAGACTAGTGACAGGAATTAAAACCTTAACTTTAACGTCATGCTTGCCATTTTTTATTTCACCAATAAAGGTCACCTCGTAATCCAGCAAGCTTTTTACACCTGAAACCGGCGCGGATTTATTAATAAAGTATGGAAAATTCATTTCAATATGGCCCGACTGCGCTTCAAGTCGACTTGCCATTTCACTCAATATCATTTGAAAATTCTCAACTGAGATTTCGCGCTCATTAGCATTAACTATCTCAACAAATCGAGACATATGAGTGCCTTTAAAATGTTGTGGCAAATGCACATACATATTAAACATGGCAACAGTATGTTGAGCACCACCGGTTTTATCTTTGACCTTTACTGGATGGCGTATTGATTTAATACCCACCTTATCTATAGCAAGTTGGCGGATGTCAGCTAAATTTTGTACATCTTCAATCGAAAAGTCTATTGGTAGATTCATATCGTTTAGCTTTCATAAATTATTTAATTTTTACCAACAAGTAGAATAAATCTTGAATAAACTCACTCTGTATTCGAAACGACTTAACAAGATTTAGAATCCAACAAAAATTAGCACTTAATAAAAAAGAAGGAGGCAAGTGAAAATGCTATTCATGAACACCCTTGCCTCCCATAAAGTTGCTACTCAACGTAAGGTTAGGAGATGACAAATCGTCAAACTTACGTAATACATTTTCATTCTTACATCGCAATAATTCAATTATCTTAAAGTATTACTCCGTTTGGATAAGTATTAATGTTCATGAACAGACTTCTACTATTTTTTAAATATTCTTTGTAAATATCTCCATGCGATACTTCGCCCAATAATAAGCATCCAGCACGGAGATTGCATAGATAAAAATACCTCCAGAAAGCTTACCCACCATAGAAATGTGTGGTTGCGCAATATTAAAAGTAATAAGACTAAGAATGACCATAAAACATGCCATAAAAAAACCTCGTTTAGGCGCATTATTGATTACCTGACCCATTCCTGGCAAAAGAATGGCAATGAGTAATACCAATTTAGGATCCAGTGGTTTTTGTATCGATTGCTTGTCAGTAGTAGTCATAAGTTACCTTTTCATGTAGCCTTATTTAATTGAGTAATTTCATGGTTTTCTGTATTTTTTCTTATAGCAACTATCTGTTTTAATAATGTCTCTACTGTTTTTTTAGAAATAGGTGTGTTTTCGTATATGGCATTTCGCATAATCAGATATTCTCCACGTTCAGCCTGTTTCACCATATAGGTCAATCTTGTCATACTTGGCGTTACTAGTAACTCTTTCATATTGGTATCAGCAAACAACTTAGGGACGTATTGTTCCAGCGATGCCAAATCTACAAATTGATGTTGGTATTTAAGAATGCCGTGTTGCGGCCAACTTGGCGGAATAGATAAATTTCCATTCCATTGCCATGATGGGCTATAAAACTCGTTATTCGAAGGTCTAACGATGTAATCTAGCGTGCCATTACTCAACACTTTTCCCTCAACTTTAATCAAAAGCCACAATGGAGGAATTTTTCGCCATCCTATGGTATCTTCGACAATATTAAAAGTGACTTTATAGCCGTCGTATTCGCCCTGCAATATTGGTAGAGCTGCTTGGTCTAGACTATGCTGTGATTGCTGCAACATGGGTGAACACTCGTCGAATATCCGACTTCTAACATCAGTTCTATAACGAATGGCATGATGATATTTACGATACATAATCACAATCATCATGACAATTAATACTACAACGACAATATTCATATTAAGCCTTATGTGGCAACGGTTTTAAAACCGTTGCCAGTCTATTTATATAAACATTACAAGGTTAATAACCTTTTGGGCGTGGCCAAGGCATCGTGAATTGATCTGCACGCTTAACGTATTTGTAACGACGCAACACAAACCAGATCGAAGCCAAGATATAGAACGCCATGATAGATAACAATGAAGCACCATAACCCAAGAATGTCGCAAAATAGGTAGCGCAACACAAAGTTAGTAAGGTAATCGCTGGAATCGGATGGAACGGATGGATATAACCACGATGTATCGTACCTAATGGCCACATTTTTCTGAATTTAATCATGTTAAATGTCATGAACGTGTAGCCAAGTAAGCCTGAGAGGATAGAAAACGTAATCACTTGATCCAGCAAACCAGTAAACGCAAACGAGATTGCGATTGGTACTAAAAATAATACTGAACGATAAGGCGTGCGATATTTAGGATGGATTGCACCAAAGAACACAGGCATATATCGATCACGACCTAACGAGAACCAAGCGCGTGAGGCATCATTGATACAACCATTCGCTGATGCTATTGCAGCAAACGCTGTTGCCACAAATAACATCAACTGCAGTTGACTACTACCCAGCAATGTTGCCGCATCATACATAGGTGTTACAGCTTGTCCTAAATATTGCCAGGGCATTAAAACCTGTTGCTACAAACCAAGTAATCGTTGCAGCGACTAGTAACGTCATCATACCGCCCATGGTACCGAGTGGAATAGAACGACCAGCAGAACGCACCTCTTCAGCCGCTTGACAAGTACCCTCAATGCCGAGGTAATACCACATACCAAACTGCAAGGAAGCCACCACACCAATCCAACCGTAAGGCAGGTCTGTGAGTAATGCCCGATGCTGAAGTACAACACCTTGATTCAAAGGGTCAACTGCTAAGAACAATACAATCAGCGATGCAAATGCAAGAAAAGTAATGACTAGATTAAGGGTAAGCGTCGCAAACACACCGCGATAATTGAGCCATGCCAAAAAGGCCACAGTCAGCACCACGAATGGCTTGGTATCAAGGTTTGCATACCCCATCACTTCGGCGCCAGACTTCATAAGGTCACCCACAACCAAAGCATCTGCAGCACATAGCATGGTATAAGCCATGACTAAATATAGCCCCACGTTAAAGGCCATTAGCGGACCAATGATGTGTTTTGCTTGCGTATACTGCCCACCAGCTGCTGCTACTGTAGAGGTCACTTCAGAATCAATCATTGCCACACAGGTGTAAAGCAAGCCAATCACCCAGCAAGCGATTAGTGAAGCATAAGCTCCACCCTTACCTACCGTGAAGTTCCATCCCATAAACTCACCCACCAACACGATACCAACACCCAAAGCCCATATATGAAATGGGTTGAGTACCTTTAGCATGGCTATAGGTTTACTGCTATTACTCGTTATTTTTTCGCTAGCCATTATCTGATCTCCTCTTCCATGTGAACACCGTGAACGACATCATCCTCACCACCTTCACGTGAGCTCATTAAATATTCTTCGTCATATTGTGAAGAAATCATAAATGCATCAACCAACATCCATACCAGCATGGCCGCAGACAGGCTCCATGCGACGTACACTAAAATATCCCAAAATTGCATGATATTTCTCCCTTTAAATGAGTAAGTAACTATTATTTAGTATCGAATTTTTCTCTGATAACTTCGCGGTATTCTTTATCTGACACCTTTAACATAAACCAGAAATAGCCATCAACTACAACAATGGTAATGATTAACATCATAGGATCTATCGTGTAATCAAAACGGCTGTTAATTAATGTAGCGGCTTTCTCTGGGTCATAGCCTAGCTTAATCCATTGCGCCTGCTGCACTGCGTTCTGACCTAATGACTCCCAGCTTGCTTTCACTGCTTCGGCTGTCGCTGTTGCCGCATCCTCCGCTTTAGCAGCCGCTTTAAAAAGTAATGGCACCATTAGACTGGCATAAACCAACACCAGAACTAATATAGTGTCAAAGATCTGTCCAAACATGCCCTGATTTGGTGGGGTATAGTTTTTCTTCATACGTTTCTCCTAGCGATTAAATTTAGCGACACGATTAGCATCTAAATGTTTGATATCTAAGCCGTAGATGAAATCCTTATCTTCTTTGAAATGCTTAGTCATTGCGTAAACAGATGCAGTATTAAAAAGCATAAGCATGAAGCTAGATACGTAGAGTACAAGTTGAATGTTCTCGTCTTTTACAATACCTTAAGATAGCAATTAACACGAAAATTACAGCAGCCCATAACAGCACAACATCAAACCAAGCCATAAAGCAGTCGCGCAAATACATTTCGTTCATTCTTTTTTTGAGGTCGTTACTCATTGCTCTCTCCTTTTACTTTTTTATAATTAAATAACCCGTGAAAAAATAATTAGAGTAGTCAGCCAAACAGGGGGCATAATAAGTAGCGACTAGGTAGCGACACGTTAACGTGTTTTGAGCTAAGTCGTCTTGAATAACTGAATGGGATGTATACAGTCATTAAAAACTGTACAAATAAAAAGTGAGGGTACGCGCATTAATTATGAATAATTTTTTTACCTTATTCCGGTAGTTGGAGGTAGAACCCGCCTTCAAGTAGAAAAAACTATTCATTACGCATACCCTCATAAAACCCAACGTAAAATGTCGGGGGGGGATGAAAATGGTTAGAAAAAAATCAGAATTTAGAAACTCCTGGAATCCAACTAGTACCAGCTAAAGGTACTTGCGCCATTGCTGAAGCTTCTATCGTTAAAGCAACAAGGTCTTCTGGCTCAAGGTTATGCAAATGAGACTTACCACAGGCACGCGCTACCACTTGCGCTTCCATAGTCATTACTGCAATGTAATTTGCTAAACGATGGCCTGCTTTGATTGGATCAACACGTTTCATAAGCTCTGGATCCTGCGTAGTAATGCCTGCAGGATCTTTACCTTCATGCCAGTCATCGTAAGCGCCAGCAGTAGTGCCTAATTTTTGGTATTCTTCCTCTAGATGTGGATCATTGTCTCCTAGTGCAACTAAAGCCGCAGTGCCAATTGCTACAGCATCCGCACCTAACGCTATTGCCTTTGCCACGTCTGCACCACTGCGAATACCGCCAGAAACAATCAACTGAACACTGTTTTTACCATTGCGATAGACGCCCAAGTCTTGCAGCGCTTTCACTGCTGGGCGAATCGCAGACAAAATTGGCAAACCAACGTGTTCAATAAATACTTCTTGTGTCGCCGCAGTACCACCTTGCATACCATCAAGAACAACTACGTCAGCGCCAGCTTTTACGGCAAGTGCTACGTCAAAATAAGGACGAGTCGCACCAATCTTTACATAAATTGGTTTTTCCCAATCGGTGATTTCACGAAGTTCAGCAATCTTAATTTCAAGATCATCTGGGCCAGTCCAGTCTGGATGACGACAAGCTGAACGCTGATCGATACCTTCTGGCAAACAGCGCATCTTAGCTACTCGCTTAGTGATTTTTTGACCTAACAACATGCCGCCACCACCTGGTTTTGCACCTTGACCAATCACCACTTCAATTGCATCGGCCTTGCGTAAATCATCTGGATTCATACCATATCGAGAAGGCAGATACTGATAAACTAAAGTAGTCGAATGACCACGCTCTTCAACTGTCATACCGCCATCACCAGTTGTTGTACTGGTACCCGCGGCGGTAGCACCACGCCCTAATGACTCTTTAGCTGGGCCTGATAAGGAGCCAAAACTCATACCAGCGATGGTAACTGGCGTTCTTAGATGAATAGGTTTTTTAGCGAAACGTGTGCCCAATATTACGTCAGTACCACATTTTTCACGATAGCCTTCTAATGGATAACGGCTGACTGATGCACCTAAGAATAATAGATCATCAAAATGTGGGAGCTTACGCTTGGAACCCCCACCACGGATATCATAAATACCAGTTGCGGCAGCGCGTCTTATCTCAGAGTTTGTATACTCATCAAATGTTGCAGACTGACGAGGCTTAGTTTGCGGTGTTTTATGCGTTGTATTGTCACTCATTTTAGTATGCTCCTGCGTTATCAACATGGAAGTGGTATAGAGTACGAGCAGACCCATATTGCTTAAAACTGTCTGGACTTACGTCAGCATGACCTGATTTTTTCAACAAATCAGCTAAGATTTGCCTATCTTCAGCGTTCATAGTTTTTTCTTCGCAATCCGCACCTAGGCTCTTCACTTTGCCGCGAACAAATACTTTCGCTTCGTAGATTGAGTCACCAAGGCCTTCCCCTGCGTCACCCAAAATCACGAAGTTACCAGCTTGTGCCATAAAGGCTGAAAAACTACCAACTGAACCCCCAACAACAATGTCTGCGCCTTTTAAGGCAATTGCACAGCGTAAACCAGCGTCACCATCAATCACTAATAGGCCACCATTTGCAGTAGCGCCAGCTGCATTTGATGCAAATCCTTTTACATGCACATGACCAGACATCATGTTCTCAGCAACGCCACTACCAGCACTACCTTCAATCGTAACCTTAGCAATTTGATTCATGCCAGCGGCATAATAGCCAGCATGACCTTTAATTGTTACGTCAACTTCAGCTTTTAAACCGACAGCAATGTTATGGGCGCCATTTGGATTTTCAATGACGATTGACTTTCCATTTAGGCTTCTTGCATCACCATGAAGAAATTGATTCACTTCACGTAATGGTTTGGTATCTAAGTCAAATTTTAGAGTTTCCATACATACATCTCCTTAGGTGAAGGTTCGAAAACCTTCGCGTTTTTAATATCTGGCAAGTGAGCTAAAGAACGGAATTCTGAAGCAATCGCAACATAGTCATCGTGCTCGGCAATGATCGCGGGTTTACAACCATACGGATCGCGTACCAGGGCAAGCTCATTTTTTGTACCCATCAGCAATGTGTAAAAGCCATCCAATTCATCAAAACCATGGTTTAGTGCGGTTTCAAGATCATCACCTTCGCGCATACGCCATTGTAGAAAGCGACAAGCGGCTTCGGTATCGTTATCTGTTTCAAATTCAATGCCTTCATACTGCAATTTACGACGTAAGCTGTTAGCATTTGACAATGAACCGTTATGCACTAAACACCAGTCTTCACCAGCTGTAAATGGGTGAGCATGCGCTGGCGTAACTGCTGATTCAGTTGCCATACGGGTATGACCAACCAAATGCGTACCTTTAAAATTTTTGAAGTCGTAACGTTCAGCTACTTGTGCTGGCGTACCAACATCTTTATAGATATCCATTAATTGGCCAACAGACAACAAATGCAATTGCGGATAATGCTCTTTCAACCATATTTTTACTGTTGCCGGTTCTAAAGTGGTCGTCATTACAGCATGATTAGCTTTTGGCTCAATCTTAGCTTTGATACTTAAGTGTTTCTCAAAATCATGGCCTAACTTTGTCCAGTTAAAATCTGCCACGCCTGAATACAAGCTGAATTTTCTTGCATCTGCCGCTACTGGCGCAGTAAACATAGCCATGCCAGCAGAGTCTGGGCCACGCTCAGTCATACCAATTAGCATCGGTAGCATGAGTTCACCAATTGAGTCACGCATCTTGGGGTTTCTAACCAATAATCCTACAATTCCACACATACTTTTCTCCTTACAAATTTAGTTAAATATTGCATTTAAAATAAAACTTAGAAAAACTCTACGTAACGGTTAATTTCCCAATCCGAAACGTGGCGTTGGTACTCCATTGATTCTGCACGTTTAATTTTGATGAATTCTTCTGATAGCGAATCACCCAAAGCATCACGGATAACCTTGTCGCCTTCAAATTGATCTATCGCCTCACTCAAGCTTTGCGGCAATATTCCTATTCCCTGCTCACGCATTTGTGCTGGAGACAAGTCATACAGGTTAATTGCATGGCCATCCCCTGGATGTAGTTCACGTTTAACACCATCTAGACCTGCAGCAATCACTGCAGCAGTTGTCAAGTAAGGGTTACAACTTCCATCTGGTAAGCGCAGCTCTAAACGGCCATATGGAATACGTACCATTGTTGAACGATTGTTATTGCCATAAGATATATACGCTGGCGCCCAAGTTGACCCCGTGAGAGACTGGCTAACTACTAAGCGTTTATATGAGTTAATGGTTGGGCAAGCTAACGCCGTGATTGCTGGCGCATGTGCAAGAACACCGCCCATAAAGTGATAAGCTAGTTTTGATAAGCCGTGACCTGTTGCATCGCTGTCGTCTTGGAACAAGCTTTTTTTGCCATCACCAATCGACATATGCATATGCATACCGTTACCTGGACGGTTACCAAATGGTTTAGGCATGAATGAGCAAATCATGCCTAACTCATTAGCGATATGACTAGCCGCCATTTTGAACATTAGATAATCATCCGCACTTTTCATGCAATCAGCATAGGTGTAATTAATCTCAAACTGACCATTCGCATCTTCATGGTCAATTTGATAAATATCTAATCCTGCCGCAATTAAAGTCTCTGTTAATCGCTCTAGAAACGCAGATTGCTTAGTCATACTTTTATAGTCATAACATGGTTTTACTAAAGTATCTGTAGCGTCGTGTGGATGAATTCCGCCTTTTTCATCTTTACGTAATAACGAAAATTCTGGCTCTAGGCCTGTGTAAAGAATCCAGCCATTTTTAGCAAGACGATCTGTTTGTGCTTTAAGCACCACGCGTGAATCGTGGCAATATGGCTTTCCTTCAACATGACCATCACAAATAATACGTGCATATCCTGGCTGCCATGGCATTAATGTCAAGGTTGATAAGTCCCCCACCGCCATGTAATCAGGACCATTCGGAGCAATACCCATGCCCCAAATTGCACCTCCAGCAAACCCGGCACCGCCTTTAAGGATGCTACCAATGTGCGCAGCAGGAACTGACTTCACCTTAGCAACACCATGAATATCGACAAACTGAGCTAAAACGTATTTAACATCATTATCTTTTAGAAACTTTTTTGCTTCATCTAATGTTTTCATTCACTTCTCCCTAAAATCCAATGTATCTACATGAATAAAATGTAGCTGCATCATCCATAAATTAAGTTATCTCCAACAATTCCTCTGTGCTAGCTTTAGTTTCTATCGCAAGCCTTTGTACAGATGCAGAACTTTAGTTCTGATACCTAGCTAGTCCTACTGCACCACCACCTAGTTCTGTAGCAATTTCTATTAGAATTTCCCACATATAAGGTCCGTAAGTACCATCACACCAAACACGGTAAATTGACTCTCCGTTTAATGTTTGGCGTATAACAGTTGCCGAGATCCCCGCTACTTGAGTCATGATGAGGTCTTTTGCGGCGAGTGATTTTTCACGCAAATCGAGTGAGCAAAGCTCAGAAAATAAGTTAAGGGCTTCGCTACCACTGACAATAAAAGCAGCGTCTGCACGAGGAACTTTATAAACACTTGCAACACAAGTTGTATCACTGGTTAATCTATTACACGCAGAACCGCCCAACTGATCCTCAATCAAGAACTCGCTTGAACCAAGACGTAAAACTAATGTTTTTTGTTCGCACATCGTCCATGCATTTGGACTAGTTGGAATAGCTATTCCACGCTCAAGTAACCATTGCGTCGCGTTTGGGCCTTTCACGCCATAGCGTGATAAACAACTTACATCGGCAACACCTAGTACTTTTTTTCTGGCATCTTCAATCGCTGCACTAGCAAACTCCACTGCTGTGTCCATGCCGTTAATCACTTCCCATTTAGCAGACTCTCTTGGTTGAGCATGTGCTACAGGTGATGTTTGGATGATTCTTTTGACGTCAAACTGTTGCATATCATGCTCCCTTTAGAATCTTAATAAATGGGCTTTTAACCACTGTTGCTGCTACCAATGCGCCACTGTCTGCGCGAATTTGAAATACTGAGCCTGGCTCTTTTTTAGCAGGTGTCACATAGGCAAAACCTATGCAACGATCAAGGTACTTGCTGTAACTGATACTAGTCACACGACCTAATATATCTCGTCCATCGACTACCAAGTTGCAATCCATAGGCATTTCGCCTTTGTAGTTCTCAGCTAATACAAAAGGTACTAATTGTTTTCTCAATGGGCGTTTAGCTAAAATTGTTAAGCTTCTTTGTCCAATGAAATATGGCTTGCTCATTTTGATTGCCCACTCAGCGCTAATCTCAAACGGATTAGTTAAACCATCAGTATCTATACCTGGCATAGCGTGACCCATTTCAAGACGTAATAGACGTTGCGTGTCACTACCAAATGGACGTAAAGCATGTTTTTTACCAGCTTCAATCAAAGCATTCCAAAGATGTGGAATTTGACCCATAGGTGCGTGTAGCTCATATCCATTATCCGCCACGAATGCCACTCTAATCATGCGTGTTTCTACACCAGCCACTTGGCTTTCACGCACACTACTCATCGGGAATGACTCGTAGGAAAGGTCTAAGTCGGTCAGAGTAGAGAGAAGCTCGCGAGCAGCTGGACCAGCAATATTGATAGCACCAAAAGCCCCAGTCACATTCACCAAACCAAGATTGAGTTGCCACATTTGTTGCGAACGTTGCATTTCGCGATACACCACAGCTGCATTAGATGTACCGATAGAAAGATAAAATAAATCGTCCGCAAGGCGGCTTGCAATACCATCGTCAATCACGACGCCAGTTTCATCAAGTAGCATGACATAACGGCATGAACCAACTTTTTGATCTGTATATACGCCTGTGAAAAAACGCTCTAAGAACAAAGCTGCATCTGAGCCATGAATTTCAATCTTACCGAATGAACTGCCATCAATCATGCCTGCGGCTTTACGCACTGCAAGCGCTTCAGTTTGAATTGCATCTTCTTTAGACTGACCATTTGCCGGGTAATAAGCTGCACGCTTCCATGCGCCAATATCGGAAAACACTGCGCCATTTGCCTGATGCCAATCATGCAAGGAAGTCAAACGGTGTGAATGGAAGCCACGCCCGCCTAAATGCCCGATTGGTGTTGGGTGGAAGAATGGTCTTGATGTCGTTGTGCCAATTTTCTCCACGGGCAAGCCACGAATCTTAGCTAAGATTCGAATTGCATTCATATTGGAATGCTTACCTTGGCTAGGACCCATACCGACCGTAGTAAAGCGCTTCATTAGCTCGATATTGTCAAAACCCTCTTTAGCCGCGTTCACAAAATCTTTAATTTGAATGTCTTCATCAAAGTCGACAAAGTTCTTACCTTTAGGATGCGGCACCATCGGGTAAGGATGACTTGGAGAGGTACCCACATGTTTCTCAACATTATTTTGTGGCGCCTGTAGACCAAGGTGTCTAATCGCATCATTGGCGGCACGAACACCATCACGCAATCGTTGCTCAAGCTCAAAAACACCGTTCACTTTACCCGCTGCAAACATACCATTTGGTAAACGACTCGGTACAAATTGCTCTACGCCATAATCGAACTGCATCCCTGTACCAGCTTGATACAGTAAAGCACCTGCTGGCGCCCAGCCTGCGCTCATAGCAATACCATCACACTCGAGCGTGAATTTGTTATCAGTTAGTGCAACATTTTGTTTGTCGTCATATGCGCAAATGACCGCGCCGCGCACGCTTGATTTATCAGAAGACGCAAGTGCCTCATAGATACAATGTCCTAAATAAACTTTAATTCCACGTCTTGCAAGCTCTGCTGTACCTTGTGCATTACTTGCAGAACGCATATCCACCAAAGCTACAATCTTGGTACCAGCTTGCAATAGATCTAGGGCAACACGATAACCATAGTCGTTAGCCGTAACTACGATGCCTTTATTAAATGGTTTAACTGCGTAGCGATAAACTAATCGTTGAACTGCTGAACCCAACATCACGCCTGGAAGATCATTGTATCTAAATACTGGTGGCTGTTCAAAAGCGCCGCTTGCAACAATCACTGATTTAGCACGTACTTTATTGATACCAGCATCACCCACGATTGGAATGAGGTGATCTGGGTAATAACCAGCAGCATAAGAGCCAGCCATCACCTTAATATTTGGCTGATTTGCAGTTTTAGCCAGTAAAATATCTAGTTGTGAAACCACACTTGAGTCACCGGCACGGTCATAGCCTAAGCTGCCACCAAGCTGACGGTTCTCATCAACAATCGTTACTTCAAGGCCTGCTTCTGCTGCTGTATAAGCTGCCGTCAAACCAGTTGGACCTGCACCAATCACCAGCACATCACAATGTGAATGTGTTTTGCGTTTTAAGATGCGAGGATAGTCAAAATTAACAACTCCTAGACCAGCAGCCTTACGAATGACATTTTCCCAAAATGGAAATAAGCGACGTGGTGTATAAAAGGCTTTATAGTAAAAACCAACAGGCAATAACGGTGAAATAGAATCAATGTAGCTATTCTTATCTTTTTTTACGCCACCACTGGTATTCACTGCGGTCAATACCATGCCCTCTTTCACTTCAACCACATCGGCACGAATATTAGTATCTATGCCGTCAGTCACCAGAACGTTCACATCATGGTTTGCTAAACTCAATACCCCACGTGCACGGTGATACTTAAAACTACGACCTAATACTTTTTGACCTGCAGCCCACAATGCGCTACTAATGGTATCGCCTTCAAATGCAGAAAACGCTTCGCCTTCAAAAGTGAAGTTGATTCTTTTAGTTCGGTTAACCCATTCCCCGGCTTGCTTGGGTGTACGAAAAATCATTTGCCTTCCTCCTGAGTTGTATTGTTTTGACCGAGAAGATAGGTACTAGATACTTGGTCAGTTAGCGTATTACGCTCTGCTATAAACCATGTACCGCTTGGTGAGTGATACCACCACTCTTTTTTATCACCAGGCGCACCGCTACGGTTATGCACATATGCAGCCCATTGGGCATCTGTGCATGTATCCTGATCTGGCGCTTGCCTATATTCGCCACCAAAGACAAATTCGCTTAGCGGTCTTGTTCCATTCATTGGACAGGTGAGTAATTTCATTTCATATTCCTCTGATTATTTAACTCGCGTGAATAAGCCACTAATGGCCCACTGACGCAGCACCCTTTTCCCCAGTCAGTTCGTAATCTTCAAAACGTGACAAGCGGAATGAGTGAATTAAATCTGGTGCGCTATCATTTGCGATGGTTTGTGCCATAGTCTTGCCGCTAATTGGCGTAGCTTTAAAGCCCCAAGTACCCCAACCAGCGTCTAGATAAAAACCTTCGATTGGAGTTTTACCCATAATCGGCGCAAAGTCTGGCGTCATATCAGCCATACCAGCCCATTGGCGGACAACTTTTATATTCGATAAGAATGGGAACATATCTAACATATGAGAAGTAAGCCCTTCGACGAAATCAAGTGTAGAGCGTGTTGAGTGTACTTCGTAAGGGTCGAGTGATGAACCCATTACCAGTTCGCCACGAGAAGATTGGCTGACATACACATGCAGGCTACCAGATACTAGAATAGTGTCTAGAAATGGCTTTATAGGCTCAGTCACACAAGCTTGCAACGGGTGAATAACAATAGGAGTTTCAAGATCTACCATTTCAGTGATACGTGGCGTAAATCCAGCAACTGCAGATAGAACTTGCTTAGTCTCGATATAGCCTTTATTAGTCTTAACACCACAGACTTTGCCATGTTTAACATCAATACCAAGCACTTCAGTATTTTGGTAAATTTCGGCACCTAAACGGTCTGCACCACGCGCATAGCCCCATGCAACGCCATCATGACGCGCCACTGAACCAGGCGCATGAAACAAAGCACCCAAGATTGGCGCCTGACCGCTACAGCTCAAATCCAATTGTGGACAAGCTTTAGCGATCTCATCTGGACCAACCACACGACTTTCAACGCCTACGTGTTTATTGACCTCCGCACGCCATCTCATGGTACGCATCGCTGATTCAGTATGCGCAAGGGTAAAGTGACCACGTGTCGAATAGAAAAGATTTAAATCTAATTCTTCAGAAAGACCTTCGTAGATCTTGACGCTAGCATCATAGAAATTGACGCCTTCTGGAGTGAGATAGTTTGAACGAACGATAGTCGTGTTGCGACCTGTATTCCCGCCGCCTATATAGCCTTTTTCAAGAACACAAACATTAGTAATACCATGATCTTTAGCCAAGTAATACGCAGCCGCCAAGCCATGTCCACCACCGCCGATAATCACTACGTCATAGGATTTCTTTGGGGTCTCGTGGGACTTAAAAAAGCGCGGTGCCGGATGCTCTTTTGACAGTGCGAATTTAAGTAATCTTAAGGGCATTTCTTAACTCCATGAAACCTAATTATTAATCTTTAAAGTAATTAACGACTTCGTTGCCATTCATTAAGTTTCATAAACTATTTTAATCTGTATGAAACTTTGTTGACGTATTAAGCCATACCACAATATCGTATGTCAATACATATATGAACCTTTTTTAATTACAATGAAACTTATGATAAAGTCATACTATGTTTACTATACATATGAATAAGTTAGGTAAATTAGGAATTTAGTAGTAGTACTAAAGTAGTAGTGACATAATATGTTAAGGAAAAGGTAGCAATGGATAAAACTTATCATTTTTGCAGCGGAAACTCACCCCTGCTGATCTCTATGCCTCATGCTGGAACTGACATACCTGAAGATATTAAACACAGAATTACGCCTGAAGCGGCGCTGTTACCTGACGTTGATTGGCATTTGCCAATCCTATATGACATGGCAAAAGACTTTGATATATCTGTTATATCGGCAGAATATGCACGCTATTTGATAGATCTAAACAGATCGCCCGAGAATACTTCACTCTATCCTGGGCAGGACGTGACAGGCTTATGCCCAATTGACACCTTTGCTAAAAGTGCAATATATCTGGATGGAGAGCAGCCAGATGAGAATGAGATACGAAATCGTATTGAACGATACTGGCAACCCTATCACGAAAAACTATCATCTGAACTTCAAAGAATACGAGCTATTCATGGCGTGGCTATATTGTGGGATGCGCACTCAATTGCGTCTCATGTACCGAGATTCTTTTCTGGTCAATTACCAGATTTGAATTTTGGTACCGCAGATTTAACATCATGTGATGCATCACTGCAGGAAACCCTTGCAATAGTTATGCGCGACTCGATTCATGCAAAAAAATACAGCCATGTGTTTAATGGTCGCTTTAAAGGCGGCTACATCACTAGGCATTATGGAGCACCTACTATGAATATACATGCCATACAACTAGAAATAAGCCAATGTATTTATATGGAGGAAAACTCTCCATATAAATACGATGCAGAGCTGGCAGTAAAAGTTAAACCTTTGTTAACTGACTTACTTAAGGCTTGCCTGCACTGGGCAAACGATCACAAATAGCTTAGAGTTTGCCGTCTAAACCCATTTGATAATATTTATGGGTGATCTTATCTTGATTTTCAAGCAACCAATCAATATTCGGTTTATTGGTCATGGCTTTATGAATTGCCATTGCCGTGGCTTTGCGATGAATATCAAACAAAATTTTATGGTCTAATTTGTCATCTTTGGTTACCATAGGATTCAACCAAACTGAAACGATAATGCCTAAATCATTAGCACGCTCTTTAGGAATGTCACCTGCGCGTACCGCATCTAAAACGCCGTTGGCAATCGCAGCCTGGACAGTACCCATTAAAATATTGGTATATTTTGTTTCCTTAACCGTGACTTTACTTACCATTAAAGTTACAGGCTTAACTTGAATATCTGTATTCAACAATGCAAAAACACGGGTATGACCAGCCACTTGGTCACCAGTCAATGTGGCGATTGCGGTGCCAACGGGGCCATCTAACTCACCAATAATCACCTCTGGCTCAGCTGCTGTTCCTGGAGGTCCACCAGCCACTAAAGCTTCACCTGTACGCATTACAATTCGTTCACTCAAGATGCTCTCCCTAAAATATAATAAATTTAACAATAACTTTTTTATAATACATTAACTATTATTACCATGGTGAAACAATTTCAGCAAAAAACCACAATTTTATATATTATTTTCTACATTAATTAAAAAAATGAATTTTTCTACAAGAATTGCTTACACTCTTGTAATATTTAATTAATCATTATTGATAGGTATTCACGTGGCAATAAAAAATGAAAGCATAAAGGCAGATATTAAGCCTAAATCACTTGGGCGTCACTTAGGGGCTACAATTCGTAAACTTCGTTTAGATCACAATCTGACGATTGCCGCTGTATCCGAGCGAGCTGGCATAAGTCGTGGTATGTTAAGTAAAATCGAAAATAGTCTAGCTGCAACCAGTTTAGAAACGCTTGAACAGCTAGCAAATGCATTAGGTGTGACTTTATCTAAACTTTTTCAAAACTATAACCTGCCACGTGGTGCTGCTCAATTGGTTAAAAAAGGTGAGGGCATGGAGGTTGTAAGAAGGGGTACTCAGGTAGGCCATACTTATCAACTGCTTGCTTACGATCAAGGGCCTCATAAAACGTTTGAACCTTTTTTGATTTCTCTTGAAGATTCTGGCGAGGAATTTCCTTCGTTCGAACATCCTGGCACGGAGTTTATTCACATGCTGGAAGGTATACTTGAATATCGCGTAGGTGAAGAAACTTTTGTTCTTAACGGTGGAGATTCACTTACGTTTCAGGGAGAAATTCCCCATCGGCCTGAAGCGTTAATAAAAACGCCCATAAAGTTTCTTGCCATCATCCACTACGACTCACCTAATCAAGAACATCCTGAGGAATGATGGATAACATTACTTATGGTGACGCCAAAAAGGCAGACATTCCTTTTTTAGCAAATATATTGTCGACTTTATTTAATATAGAAAAAGATTTCTATCCGGATTTAACTAAACAGCAAAATGGTCTTGAATTACTTATTAAGAATAATAAAACAGCGACTATAAAAGTTGCTAGAAACTCTAAAGGCAAAGTTATCGGAATGGTAACAGCCCAGTTAGTCATATCTACCGCTCAAGGCACTCCTTCTGCCTAGATTGAAGATATGGTAGTTGACTCTATCATATAGAAAGCATGGCATTGGCAAGCAACTTTTACAGCACGTACTAGAATGGGCTAAAACCAAAGGTGCAACAAGGGCGCAACTGCTAGTAGATATTACAAATATTGAGGCATTACGAACACCTACAATGGGAATCTACTCAATTACAAGCGCGTAGAATTATTATATAAATCCAATTAAAAATAACGCTATACATCTGCAATGGCAGTTGCAGCACCATTACAGATGTAAAGTGAATTTAAATGTTTTCCTAAAACAATTTAAATACTAAAGTGGTACTCGCTGCCCGCAGAAAAAACCGACTGCGCGGTCTGGGGTGCTAAATGTTACATTGCTACCAGATGGAAAATAAAGCACATCACCAACAGTTGCTGTGACCTTTTGACCCGTGTCATCTGAAATATTAAATGTTCCTTCTACAACAATTTTCATTTCGTCATAATCATAGCTATACTTCAGCTCATTTCCTTTTTCTAAATGAAAAAATCCTGCACAAATTCTTTTATCTACATCTGAAGATACGAATGTATCGCCGAGAAAAGCACCTACGCCAGGAATGTTCATCGATGGCTGGGTATCTTTAACGGCTTGTTTTTTGTATTTAAACGGCTTGCCACTCATTACACTTCTCCTTAGGGGGTTGATTTAGTACGTGTATTTAATCTCAACAAACCTAAATCTACAATTACACCTAAGGTGTACTCTTTAAGAAGGATATATTATGGACTTCACAGCACTACTCTCTATAAAAATCTCGACCTAGGTAGACAAATTTATGATTTGATTTGTTTACTTTGGAGTGGGTGCCATGGAAAGAAAAGCTGAGCATGATATAAGCAGAAAGCTTAAAGTTTTAAATCACGCCTAAGAGCATGGGAATATTTCTAAAACGTGTCGTTATTTTGGGATATGTCGCGAAACATTTTACACATGGCGACGTGCTTATGAAGCTGGCGGTAATGATGCCTTAATTAACAACAAGCCTTGCCCTGAGAATCATAAGCTACGTGTACCTAGGGCTATCGAAGATAAAATAGTTTATTTGCGATCAACCTACCACTTTGGTCCAGATATGATTGTTTGGCACTTGCAGCGGTAGCATGACATCAAAGTTTCACGTAACGGCTGCTATCAGGTGCTTAAGCGCAACAAGTTAAATCGACTGCCTGAGAACATTAAAAAGCGCTCTAGAAACAAATTCACGCGTTACGAAAAAAAGGTTCCAGGCCATCATGTGCAAGTCGACGTCAAGTTTCTGTTCTTTAAAGATAGTGATGGTCACCGCGTTAAACGCTTTCAATATACCGCCATTGATGATTGCACCCGTATCAGAGCTTTAAAAATCTACGAGCACCATAATCAAGCCAGCTCCATTGATTTTATCAATTATGTTGTTGAGAAATTTCCCTTCAGAATTAAGACGATCCGAACTGACAATGGTCATGAATTTCAAACCAAGTTTCAATGGCACGTTTCTGATTTAGGCATGCTGCATGTATATATTAA
>JBARQL010000002.1:0-10405 GCA_049643685.1 Methylotenera sp. | reverse complement strand
CACTTGAACGATTACCGTTGAGCGCATGCATCGCAACGTCACCTTCCATCAGCGCAGTCTCCACCATGTCATCCACCACGTTGGCCGCTTGCTCAATCGAAATTTTTGGGCTTAACAATAAATTGTTCGTGGCTTGGCGGACCACATCGCCTGACGCAATAAACTTTTTCTCGCATGTATCGATGGCGCGATGGAGTTGTTTTAAGCGTACGTTTTTTGAAAAAGCTTCGGGGTCATTCTCTTCTGGCATGTTTGCAATGTGAGGCTGGACCTTATTCTTAGCTTCAGTATTCTTAGCTTCAATATTCGTAGTTTCAGTCATATTGGTTGCTTCAGGAATAGGCTCAGGTAACGGTTCACAATCACTACGTTTGGGGTCGTAACGTAATTTTTTCAGGCCAATTTTTTGGATAATATCGATTTGCTTTTCATCGTTAAGCTTAAAATTACTGAGGGTAAATGGATGGTCCATCCAGCCTAAATCTAGATGCACATATAAACCAATGCGAAGTTGTGAAACATCAATAAAATTTGGATGATCAGTGCGCATTTTTATTGCCTTTTCGGCTGTTATTTTTTAAGTACTTTTGTTTATTAATCGCCAGTAGTTGGGTAAATGCTGCAGTGGTGACGGGTTTGCTATACAAATAACCTTGCGCCTCTTTACAACCCATGTTTTTTAAGAAGGTGGCCTGAGCGAGCGTTTCAACGCCTTCAGCAATCACAGTAAAGCCTAGACTGGCCGCCATCGCATTGATGGTGTTAGTAATCGCGGCATCATCTAAATCATCGGGTAGGCCACGGACAAAGGATTGATCAATCTTGATTTTATCCAGTGGCAAACGCTTGAGATTAGATAAAGAAGAGTAGCCCGTCCCAAAGTCATCAATTGCCACGCGCACACCAAGTCGCTTGATGTTATTAAAGGTGTCTATCACAAACTCAGTATTTTGCATCACGGTGCTTTCCGTGATTTCCAGTTCGAGAATATTCGGGTTGCAATCGGTTTCAATTAATATGCCATACACGGTATCGTAAAAATTGCTGCGCATAATTTGCACGCCAGATACGTTAACTGATACCCATTGCATCGGATAACCATCCCGAATCCAGAGCATGGCTTGTAAGGCGGCTTGGCGAAGCACCCATTCACCGATTTGTACGATTAATCCAGTTTCTTCCGCAATGGGGATAAACCTTGCGGGTGAGACTAGCCCCAATTCTGGGTGATGCCAACGTAGCAGTGCTTCCGCACCAATTATGTCGCCCGTGATGAGTGAGATTTGCGGCTGATAATACATTTCAAATTGATTGCGCTCTAAGGCGTGGCGCAACTGACTTTCTAAGGTAAAGCGCTCGACCGCATTTTTGCTGAGCTCATCTGAATAAAAACAATGATTGTTTTTGCCACGATTTTTAACTTGATACATGGCAATATCGGCGGCTTTAATGAGACTGTCGACATCAGCACCATCTTTGGGGAATATCGAAATGCCGACACTTGCGCCAATGAAAATTTCTTTACCATCAATATGAAATTCCACTTGCAGTGCATAAATAATTTTTTGTGCAATCAGGGCCGCATCATGCGATTGCTTAATCAAGTCCATCATGACTAAAAACTCATCACCGCCTAGCCGCGCTACGATGTCGCTATCGCGCACGGCGTGATGAATTCTCTTGGAAACTTCATACAATAATTTATCGCCGACTTGATGCCCAAGGCTGTCGTTAATGGCTTTAAATCGGTCTAAATCAACAAACAATAAGGCAATTTGATGATGTTCACGTTCGGCACGTTTAATGGCATGCTCAAGTAATTCGTTAAATAATCGGCGATTCGGTAAGCCGGTCAGCGGGTCATGGTTAACCAATTCATGCAATCTATTTTGCGAGTGTTTGGCTTCGGTGATATCTGCAAAAACGCCCACGTAGTAAATGGGTTCATCGTGCTGATTTTTAACCGCATTCACAGTGAGCCTTTCTTGATAGGCTTCGCCATTTTTTCGGTGATTGAGGATCTCTCCAGACCACTTACCGTGGTGTTGCAAACTTTGCCAGAGGTCTTTTTCGCTTTCTTGCAAGGCTTTCGGCGTTGAGCCAAGCACTTCTTGTTGGCTGAACCCCGTGATGCTAGAAAAGCTTTTGTTGGTGCTTAAAATGCAGGCATTCGCATCCATCACCATGATGCCCTCGCCGGCGTTTTCAAAGGCAACTTCTGCGAGATTGAATGGATATTCGCTAGCAGGGAGTGCCTCCATCTGTAAAATGGTGTTTTGTGCGGCATCTTTAGTTTGAACATTATTACCTTTACCTTGATAATTAATATCCAGCCAGTGCCAATGTTTAGCCAAAGCATTCTGCACTGAAGCTGACAAATGCGAAGTGCGTAGGCGCTCACCCGTGAATGGGTGGCCAAGACTTTCGATGTCTTTGCTCTTTGAAACCAAGTTAAATGGTTTAAAATTGTCTGAATTTTTCAATTTTTATGAACGTTTCGTTATCAAACATAATCAATCGGTTGGGTTATTTCATGTCAATATGAAATACGGTATACCTTGATATCGGACTCGATTGCTAAAACTTGAATTTAATGCCTTGAATTTTATTTCTTGAATTTATTTCAGTGGATCACAAGATTTCTAAAGCGCGTAAAATCACGAATATGAAAAAACGATGGATGAGTGCGTTAGGCACGGTAATGGTGGTTATCAGTCTAACGAATGCGCAGGCTGAAGAAATGGCGGGGTCTCAAAAAGTTGGCTTAGATAATCAACGCTGCGCGGTCGTACAAACGCTAAACAATCGTCATCAATTGGTTTACTTTACGCAACAGCCGTTTGCCGATGGTGCACAAGAGTTGGCGATTATTGCGTTGGACGAGCAACAAGCCAAAGTCACCAAGCGCATCACTTACCATCAGCATAAAACGGCGGGTTGTCATTTTCCCGCTATCGCTATCATTCGTGGCGGTGATTGGGGCTGGTTTTTAGCTTGGGCTGAAAATGAAAAAGCCTATTACACACGCATGGATAGCGAAGCTTTGGTTTTTGCTCCGCCAAAATTATTGCCTGTCACGCAAGTGACTAACATTGAATTTTTATCAGATTCTCTACAGCCGGCCATGCGCATCCAGACAAAAAATGGTAAGTCTCAAGATTTAACTTCGGATGATAAAGGGCGCAATTGGCAACTCATCTCGCCGCAGTAATCTTTAGCGTTAGCCTCAATTCAACCCAAAATTTAGTTACTCTCAGCATTAATTTTTAGGCTAAAACCCTCTCAAAAATCCTCGAGAGAAAAACACTGCCCTGTGAGCCTCTATTTACAAGGCTCGCAGGGCATCGAAATAAGATGGTTAATCAAATGGGCTATTTTTGCAAAATTTCGGTTTTTTAGTTAAGCGCAGTATCTGCCAAAATGTTTTGCTGACGTACTTTTGCAAATGCTTGAATCTGCCACGCATGGGGTTAGCCCTTATTGAAAATCTCACCATTTTCTCCATAGTACCAATGTAGAAATTACTCTTAATCTATGACAGGAGCCGCAATATGCGTTTTGATAAACTGACCACCAAATTTCAACAAGCAATTAATGATGCGCAAAGCCTTGCCTTGGGCGCAGATAATACTGCGATTGAACCGCAGCATTTGCTGCTTGCTTTACTGAATCAGGAAGATGGTGGCACTGCCTCTTTGCTTTCACGCGCGGGCGTGCAATTAAACCCGCTTAAAACCAGTTTAAATACGGCCATTAATAATCTGCCAAAATCACCCGATGCCAGTGGTGAAGTGGCGATTTCTCGTGATTTGAATAACCTATTAAACGTTACCGATAAACTCGCACAAAAACGCGGTGATGCTTATATAGCCAGTGAAATGTTTTTGCTGGCGCTGGCTGATGATAAAGGGGAATCGGGCAGATTGCTGAAAACGAATGGTTTAACGAAAACGGCGTTGGAAGCCGCGATTATGGCGGTGCGTGGCAGTGATCATGTGAACGATCAAGAGGCGGAAGGCCAACGTGAATCCCTGAAAAAATATACGATCGATTTAACTGAACGCGCCAGAATGGGCAAGCTTGACCCGGTGATTGGGCGTGATGATGAAATTCGCCGCGCGATTCAAATTCTCGGACGCCGCACTAAAAATAACCCCGTGTTAATCGGCGAACCTGGCGTAGGTAAAACCGCGATTGTTGAAGGTTTGGCGCAACGCATTGTGGATGGTGAGGTGCCCTATTCGCTTAAAGGTAAAAAGGTGTTATCGCTCGACATGGCGGCTTTGTTGGCGGGAGCGAAATATCGTGGCGAATTTGAGGAACGTTTGAAATCTGTGCTCAAAGAATTGGCGCAGGATGAAGGCCAAACGATTGTGTTTATTGATGAAATTCATACCATGGTCGGTGCAGGCAAGGCCGAAGGCGCGATGGATGCAGGCAATATGCTGAAACCCGCCTTGGCGCGTGGTGAATTGCATTGCGTGGGTGCAACGACTTTAGACGAATATCGCAAATATATTGAAAAAGATGCGGCCTTAGAGCGTCGCTTTCAAAAAGTGCTGGTCGATGAGCCCAGCGTAGAAGCAACCATTGCCATTTTACGTGGCCTGCAAGAGAAGTACGAATTGCATCACGGGGTGGAAATTACTGACCCGGCAATTGTGGCTGCGGCAGAATTAAGTCATCGCTACATTACGGATCGGTTTTTACCCGATAAAGCCATTGATTTGATTGATGAAGCGGCTTCGCGCATCAAAATGGAAATCGATTCTAAACCAGAGGTGATGGATAAACTCGATAGACGGCTCATACAGCTCAAAATCGAGCGTGAAGCCGTTCGCAGAGAAAAAGATGAAGGCTCGATTAAGCGTTTAGGTTTGATTGAGGAAGAAATTAGCAAGCTTGAAAAAGAATATGCCGATTTAGAGGAGATTTGGAAAGCAGAAAAAGCGCAAGTGCAGGGCTCTGCACATATTAAAGAAGCGATCGAAAAAATAAAATTTGAGATGGAAGAAGCGACCCGTAAAGGCGAGTGGCAAAAAGTTTCTGAACTGCAATATGGTAAATTACCACAATTAGAGGCGCAGCTAAAACAAGCTTCCAGCGCGGAAGTGGATGCAGGGCAAACAAAACATAGAATGCTGCGCACCGAAGTGGGTGCAGACGAAATTGCTGAAGTGGTAAGCCGAGCCACGGGTATTCCTGTGAGTAAAATGATGACAGGTGAGCGTGATAAATTGTTGACCATGGAGGCTAAGCTGCATGAACGCGTCGTCGGTCAGGATGAAGCGGTGCGTTTGGTTTCGGATGCTATTCGCCGTTCACGTTCTGGGTTGAGTGACCCCAATCGCCCGTATGGCAGCTTTTTGTTTTTAGGACCAACGGGGGTCGGTAAAACAGAGCTTTGTAAAGCCTTGGCTGGCTTCTTGTTTGATTCGGAAGACCATTTGATTCGTATCGATATGAGCGAGTTCATGGAGAAACATTCTGTGGCACGTATGATTGGAGCGCCACCAGGCTATGTGGGCTATGAAGAAGGCGGTACTCTGACGGAAGCCGTGCGCCGTAAACCTTATTCAGTTATTCTGCTGGATGAAGTGGAGAAAGCACACCCCGATGTATTTAATGTGTTGCTACAAGTGCTGGATGACGGCCGCTTAACCGATGGTCAGGGCCGTACAGTAGACTTTAAAAACACTGTGATTATTATGACTTCTAACTTGGGTAGCCAAATGATACAAAGCATGGCTGATCAAGATTATCAGGTGGTGAAATTGGCGGTGATGGGCGAGGTGAAAACACACTTTAGACCTGAGTTCGTCAACCGCATTGATGAGGTGGTCGTTTTCCACGCGTTGGGTGAGGCAAATATTAAATCGATTGCGGCAATTCAATTGCAATACTTGGCAAAACGCTTAAACGCAATGGATATGGAATTAAAAGTGACAGAAGCTGCGTTGACAGAAATCGCGAATGCAGGATTTGACCCCGTGTATGGTGCACGTCCATTGAAACGGGCGATCCAAAGTGAGATTGAAAATCCGTTGGCACGTGAAATTTTGGCAGGGAATTTTATCCCGAAAGATGTTGTCCAAGTGGATTACAAAGCTGGCAAGATGCAGTTTGGTAAGGTTTAATCGGTTGGAAAGGAGTTAGGTGATGAGAAAATACGGGTTTGTTATAAGCGGGGTATTACTTGCGGTGCTGGCAACAGGTTGCGCAAGCAACACGCCGCGTGAAGCAGAGGTCAATCGCCTGACACCTGAGGAGGTGGCGAAGCTTACGCCGCTAGCCACTCCAACATTAAGCTTGGAAGAAATTGTGACGTTATCCAAACAAAAAATGGCTGCGGATGAAGTCATCGAAAAAATCAAAGCGAGCAACTCACAATACGATTTAAGTGCCAGCCAGATTGTGGAATTAAATAAGCAAGGGGTCGAGCCAAAAGTACTCGATTACATTCAGACTGAACGCGAAAAAGCCCGCTTGAATAGCATGGCCGATGAAATTAATAAACGTGAAAAAGCCAACAAAGAAGCGCAACAAAAACTTAAGGACCAAGCTTGGCGAAATCGTTATGATCCATTCTACGACCCTTTCTATCATCCATTTTATGGCTATGGTTTTAGCCCCTATTGGCACAATCAGTTTTATTTCAGAAACCATTTGTATCGGCGTAGATGAACACGTTGATTATCTCAGGCTATAATGGCGCATCATTTGTGAGGTTAAAAAATGCGCCAAATTACTCATCAACTCAATATCAAAACACAAGGGCGCAAGCTCTATGACATCACGCCTGAATTGATTGCGTGGGTTCAGCAAAGTGGTTTCCATACCGGTTTAGTCACGTTGTATATCCAGCACACTTCTGCCAGTTTAATGATTAACGAAAATTATGATCATGATGTATTGGTGGATATGGAGTCGTTTTTTAATCGTTTAGTGCCTGATGGTGATCCGCTATTCATCCACACGGTTGAGGGCCCTGACGATATGCCTGCACATGTGCGGACTGCACTGACGCAAACGCATTTGTCAATTCCTTTAATCAATGGCCAAGCGGCTTTGGGTCAATGGCAGGGTGTTTTTTTATATGAACACAGACACATTCCCGCAAATCGGCGCGTGATTCTGCATTTAATCGGTGATTAGTGTTGCTGAAGCAAGGCAGACCGTTAAGCTTGGCTGAGTACGCTATTTATCAGCCTTATTTTTCTCATGATGTACTAGCACGAGCGCGTATCATTGATGGGTACGTGCCATTCTGGCTACGCTCTAGCATGTGCGCAGTCGTATTAAATTACAGCATATATTTTAGGCCAGGCTATTATCAACTGAATACTTTACGCGGCGTGGAGTTATTGGGACATGAACTCACGCACGTGGAGCAGTTTTTACAAGGCATGAATATTTTGCGTTATCTGTGGGAGAGTCGACGCGGTTATGTAAAAAATCGTTACGAAGTGGCAGCCTACGCGAAAGGTGCTATGATAAGAGCTGATGTTGCTAGACGCGGCATTTTTGTGGCATGACGCAGTAAAATATCTACAATTTATAGAGGAGAAAAAAATGGGCTTATTTTCATTCATTAAAGATGCAGGCGAAAAATTATTTGGTGTAGGCGAAGCGAAAGCGACTGAAGAAGTGGCTAAAAAAGATCCGACTCCTGTGAATTTGGATGCTGCCAACAAAGCAGCCGCAAGAGCGATTGCAGATTACGTCGCAAAAATGGGTTTGACTGCGCAAGGGCTAGATATTGGCTTTGATGCGGCGTCCGCTACCGTGATTGTGCAAGGGATGGCCGATACCAAAGAAACCAAAGAGAAAATTTTACTTTGCTGCGGTAATGTGAAAGGGGTAGAACACGTACAAGATCAATTGGGCGTAATCGAACCAGCGGATGATCCCGTATTTTACACAGTGGTCAGCGGCGATACCTTATCAAAAATCGCAAAAGCACAATATGGCAATGCGAATGAATACATGAAGATTTTTGAGGCGAATAAACCGATGTTAAGTCACCCAGATAAAATCTACCCTGGCCAATCTTTACGTATTCCGGCTTAAGGAATCACTTTAAGTCAATAAAAAGTTAACTAATTAATTACAAAGACTTAAAGTTCAGTTAAAATACTTGTTCGAAATTTTAGTAAGTGAATAAAATCCTTGATACTCATCCAGATCAAGGATTTTTTATTTTTTTAATCGATTTGAAAGGAATGAAGATGTCAGCATTATTGCGTGCAATGTTAGTGTTAAGTGTAACAAGTTTATTAGTAGTGGGTTGTGGCAAAAAAGAAGAAGCCGCACCTGTTGAGGCGGCGCCTGCGGCAGCGGCACCTGTTGAAGCTGCACCAGCACCAGCGCCAGTTGCGGCTGAGCCAGGTGGTTATGTGCCGACTCCAGAAGAGCGTGTTCCTGGTATTACGATTGATGCTTCAGCTCAACCGGTTACAGAAGCGACTCCAGCCGAAGCTGCACCTGCAGAAGCTACGCCAGCTGCAGAAGCTGCCCCAGAAGCAAAATAATCATTATCCAAAAGCCTTTGTAAGGCGATCTGTTTGATTTTCTATTTTAAAGCACGCTTAGGCGTGCTTTTTTTATCGCTTTTTACAGCCTACCCCTAGCAAATCTTAACTTACATGCTGTTGAGCAGTTGTCGTGCAGGCACATTTAAAAACCCTCGCAGTGCTAACCAAGCCGCCAGTGGTATTAGCGTGGTCGAAATAAGCATCGCACTTAAAGCCAAGGGGGTGTTCAATTGAAATGGGATATCCAAGACATGAACGCTTATGTAGTACGCGAGTAAATTGGCCGCCACCGCGGCAACAAAAGCAGCGATTAAGCCGATACAAGCAAATTCAGTCAAGTAAGCAACACTGACCTGTTGCCGAGACGCACCAAATACACGCATCAACGTGGCTTCAGTGACACGTTCTTCCCGCGTAGCGACCAGCGCGGCATAGAGCACTGCCGTGCCTGCAACCAAGCTAAATGCAAACACGTATTCAATGGCATTGCTCATTTTTTGCATAATATCGCGCACTTGCTGCATGAGTGCCGCCACATCGATCACCGTTAGATTCGGGTAAGTTTTGATCAACTGACTCATCGGCGCATTGGCAGCGAGAGGCAGGTGAAAACTGCTGATATAACTTGCAGAGAATTGATCTAACACGCCGGGTGGCGTCACCGCAAAAAAGTTGGCCCGCATGGTGTCCCACTCTACTTTTCTGAGGCTGGTTACCGTCACTGTTAATGGGTTACCTGCGATATCAAAAACCAGTTTATCTCCTAGTTTGATCCCTAAAGTCTTTGCCAAATCTTGTTCAAGCGAAAGATAGGGTTTGCCATATTCTTGTGGTGTCCACCAGCGGCCCGACAGAAGCTTGTTATCACTTTGCATTTGCGCGGCCCATGACAAGTTAAATTCACGCTCGGCAAGGCGCTTTGCGCGATCATCTTTCCATTCGGTTTGTGAAAGGTCTTGTCCATTTTGGCTAATTAATCGGCCGCGCACCATCGGAAAAATCGATCCGCTTTTGATTTGCTGTTGCTCAAAAAACTGCTTAACACCATTGATTTGCGAGGGTTGTATATTGATGATAAATCGATTGGGCGCGTCAATTGGCAGCGATGCTTGCCAGTTTCGGATTAAATCCCCACGAATCAATGCTAATAATATCAGTACCATTAACCCCATGCTAAAGCCAATCATTTGCACGCTGGATAAGCCGAATCGACGCTTGAGGCCAAGCACGCCTATTTTTACATCATTGAGCCTGGGGTTGAGTGCGGGGCTTAGCTTGGAGCACTGTGTGCTTGGGTTGAATAAGCGATTGGCTAATCTCACTAACAGATAGGCAATACCAATCACTGCAAGGCACAGTAGTGATAGTGCAAGTATGGTTGAGAGCGCTAGCTTACCGTCGCGTGCCTGCCAGAAAATCATGCTGCACATAACCACTGCGGCGGGCAGAAATTTAGCTTGCGCAGAAATCGGTTGTGCCAGTGTTTCACGTCGTAGAATATTCATGGCGGTGAGGTTGCGCATTTGCCAAGCATGCGGCAGTACCACCGCAAACATCATGGTAATGCTGGTAACGACGCCAACTAACACAGGCATAGCGGATGCGGGCGGGAGTGCTTCTAAAAACAAACTGCCTGCTAATTTAGCTAAGCCAAATTGCCCAATAAAGCCCAACGCTACGCCCAATATAGCACTCAAGCATGCAATTAAAATCGTTTGTACCGCCAATACTAGCAATACGGTGGTTTTTGAAGCGCCAAAACAACGCATTAGTGCAAAGGTATCGAGACTTTGTTTGATGTAAGGCAGGCTGGAAAGCAACATGGCAACCATCGCTAAAATCACACTGACCATGGCTGATAGTCCTAAGAA
>JBARQL010000001.1:0-2852 GCA_049643685.1 Methylotenera sp. | reverse complement strand
GTATATAGCAGCCGGGCTCCACAGTCAGCATCATGCCAGCCTCTAGCTTGCGCCATTGGCCAGCTTTGTCTTTATATTCACCTGCATCATGCACATCCAAGCCCAACCAATGGCCGGTGCGATGCATATAAAACTGCTTGTAATCGCCGCTTTCAATCACTGCGTCAAGGCTTCCTTTGCACAGTTTTAAATCAATAAAACCTTGCACTAGCACCTCTAACGCAGCATTATGCGGGTCGTTCCAATGGTTATTCACATTCACTTTGGCAATCGCCGCCGCTTGCGCAACCAGCACTAATTCATACACGTCTTTTTGTGCCCCGCTAAATTTTCCATTAATGGGAAAAGTCCGAGTAATATCGCTCGCGTAGCCGTCTAACTCACAGCCAGCATCAATCAGCAATAAATCACCATTTTTGAGCTCGCAATTATTCGCGTTGTAATGCAAGGTACAAGCATTGGCGCCACCCGCAACAATGCTTGTGTAGGCTGGCGCTTGCGCACCTTTGCGATAAAACTCATGCAAGAATTCGGCTTCAATTTCATATTCCATTTTGCCAGCACGCGCTTTTTGCATGGCGCGCAAATGGGCGCCGGCGGCAATGCTGGCGGAACGGCGCATCACATCAATTTCATAGGCCGATTTATAAAGCCGCATTTCATCCACTAATTTACGCACTTCAAACACTTCATCTGGCGCACTAATGCCTGCTCTGGTTTGTGCTTTCACTTGGTTAATCCAACCTGTCACGCGTGCATCCCAGCTTATATCGGCACCCAAGCTGTAAAATAACTTAGATTGATTACCGAACAATTTTGGCAGCATTTCATCTAGTTGATTAAAACTATAGGCTTCGTCAAAGCCAAATTCAACCTTTGCCGCCTCAGCGCCATAACGAAAACCATCCCAAATTTCGCGCTCTATATCTTTATCGCGGCAAAATAGTATGCTTTTCGGTTGCGCACCAGCCACCAATACTAGCAACGCTTCAGGCTCTTTAAAACCCGTTAAATAGTAAAAATAGCTATCAAAACGGTATGGATAATGGCTATCGCGGTTGCGTATTAACTCAGGCGCCGTTGGGATAACGGCGATGCCGTCGCCCATCTTGGCGAATAATTTTGCTCTGCGTTGTTGAAATTCTTTTAGATTAAACATTTTATTCTTTCAAACTAACCAATCCATTGACTGAAATTAACAATGCAGGTTCAAAACCGTATAAGCGCCGCATTAAACTGGTGTAGCTACCCACGCCAGTTGAGTTCGGTCTATTTTATCTTTTAATCCTTCACTCTGAATCCAACCAACATAGGTCACTATCCTATGGCATCCATCAATAATTTCCCATAAATTATCTTTAATCAAAATTAAAGTACCTGGCAATTTACGATTTTCCTTTACATAATCATGTATTTTTTTCATCCGTAAATCTGAATTTTCAATATCCTTGTACGCATTTTCAACTTTACTAAATCGAGCATCAGCTAATCCTTTAATAACTTTAATCGACTGCTCACTAAAACAAACTTGACTTAAATCCACTAATTCTTTTTGCCACTTGAAATTTCGCCATTGAAATGGAGTATAGCCTCCTAATAAGCTATTCCAATTATCACCTATTGGTGGCCATCCCCTAGCTTCAATAAATTCAGATAACCAAGTATCAAATACCTCTTGAGGTACATTATTGAAAAACGATTTTGCGAGCATTATATTGTTTATCAATAACAGTCGCTCTGGCGCGCCAATATCATGCCACACACCTTGATGATGCTCGGCGGTGGCTTTATTTTCCGCAATCGCTTGCCTCAGCAAGGGCGCGAGTTTTGCGGGTTCGCCGCGCGTAATGCTGGCAAATAAATCTGGATGATACACGCCCACGCCAGAAAAAGTGAGCATGGGCTCGCCTGTATTTTTCAGCATTCCATTTTCAATAGCAAAATCGCCTTTGGGGTGCTGTGGTGGGTTGTTAATTAGCACTAAATGCGCCAGAGGATTTTTGATGCCTCTGGAAGCCGCATGGATATTGGCTTGCAGGGCAGTGGTTTGGAAGTTGATGTCTGTAAACACATCACCATTGACTACTAAAAATGGTGCATCGCCCAACAAAGGCAGCGCGTTGGCAATGCCACCTGCGGTTTCTAAAGCCACTTTTTCTGGGCTATATTGAATATGCACACCCCATTGTTTGCCATCACCCAGCGCATCTTCAATTTGCTGGCCCAAATGTGCGTGGTTGATAATAATTTCTTTAAAGCCTGCTTTGGCCAAGTTTTCAATATGCCATACAATCAGCGGCTTACCGCCTACTTTGAGCAAAGGTTTGGGCGTGTGGTCGGTTAAAGGGCGCATCCGTTCGCCGCGCCCTGCGGCTAAAATCATAGCTTTCATTAATGCGTGGCTTTCATGGTTTTTTTCTTTCAATTTTATTGCCATTTAAACAATAAAAAATGCTTAAAATTTAGTCAATTTTAATTGCACATTATTTTATCAGCCTGCAAGCCAGTATCTGTCAGGCTTACAGAGGTGTTTTTCTCGCTAGGAGCAAAAAAGCACCCAAAATAAGCTTTTTAAGTACCGTCTTTTGTATCAATTCGCAGCTATAAAAAAGGCGATTAAAGTTTCAATAATTTTTTGTAATTAGCATCGGGGTGTTGGTCTTGCCCACTTAAACTATCTAACAAGCGCAACATCGGCCTGAGTTCTACATAGCGCTCGCAGACCTTGCGCAAATATTCCATCACCAATGGCATGTCTTTTAAATAGCCGTCTTTGCCATCGCGGTGGTAGAGCCTTGCAAAAATGCCCAGCACTTTAATGTGGCGTTGTGCGCCCATGTATTCAAAATCGC